>NZ_WXWO01000098.1:0-145620 GCF_009904845.1 Vibrio sp. V38_P2S17PM301
CCTAATACAATGTTCTATTCGAATTATTTCTATAGTCTTCATTATTTAATTTCTATTTAGTTCTTCTTAAATTGGTCCACCCACGTCTGCTAGGCGTGATTTATATTTCTCCTTCAATTTGGGATTATCCAGCATCCCAAAAAATCAAATTCTTCATTTTAGACTAACCCTACATGGATTTTAGATAGGTGCCTTAATTAAGCAGGAAGCTCTCCAGCACCTACCCTAACCGCCATCTCACCAAGCTCAGTCGCATGTTGTTCTAGCCTTGGGTCATCGTTTACCGCGACACCATTGACTTCCACCGTTGGCTCGACCATGCCCATTTTTTGCTGTACGACGTGGCCGAGTTCGTGTGGCAGGTGGCGCTCTTGACCTGGGGCGAGGTAAATGTCTTCCCCCTGTGCATAGGCCTGTGCCTGAACTTGCGATGGCTTGTGGGAGTTGTAATGCACTCGCACACGTTGCAAGTTGACGCCCGAGATGCGCTCCATCCCTTGGCGCAGGCATACAGGCAGTGGTTTGGTGGCTACTTTAACGCATGGCGAAGCCGCACTATTTATCGCTCGTTGCACCAACACACGTCTGTGATGAGATCCATATTGAAGCGGCTTTATTCGCGTTAAGTATTGCTGCGTTTTCATTGACTTAACCTCTCATAGCGGAACCTTTTACCTTGTTATGTATTCACTTTATGCCGGTTTCTCTGTGCGCTCTTGGTAAATGTTGCTCTGCGTTTGGTATTAATTGGGATCGGGTTGGAAGTGCTGGTGGACGAATGGGCTGCATAAAAAAACCCTCTTCACGCATGGCCAGGAGTTATTGCGATGAAGAGGGCGATAAATATGTACTGCAGGCTACTGCTGTCATATTTTCATTGCCAATAATGGCGCGGGATCTACGACTCAGTTGCCATAACAGCTTGCATGGCCTGTTGCTCGGCTTCTGTAACAGCTTGTGCCACGTTACTGGAGGAGAAAATTTGTTGTGCCACCATGTCATCGGTGTATTCCACCGCTCTGGTCGCAGCTTGCTCCTGTTGAACGACTTGTTGCTGCGCATTTACTTGTTGGTTTTCTTGACTCATTGTTAGCTCCTTGGATGATCATTGAGTTAAAACGCCATAGGTGGCGAGTCCTCTAGTAGGCTGCATGTTTTCAGCCGGCTATGAGTTTGCTAGGCAAGTGGAGTGAAGGGGCCTTCTACCCACACATCGTTGTTGGCGAACAAGGTGATTAATTCGTGCGGACGCGTTTGCGCTAATTCGGTAAAGCTCGCTTCCCAAATATTTCGATGCGACTTTACTTTGATCACCTGTTCGAAATCTTGCTGCCAGTCGATCGGTAAGAACACACACTTTTCTGTGTCGGTTCCACCATACACCTTGTCTTCACTGCACAAGTAAACCAGCCGCCTTCTGTCAGATTGTGTTAACTCAGACTCCAATACTAAATAGCTCAGGCACGATCGAAGCCAAACTGGCATTGTCGGTATTTCTTTTGCCATCAGACTGGTTGTCTCGGACATAGATTTAGTCTCTACGTATTCCCCTGCTTTGTTTTTTGGCTTTGCTTTATCACTGTATGTGTTGTTTCGCTGATTGGTTTCTAGAGCGTCAATAGCGATGCTTCGATAAGCCAGTGTCGTGACTTCTTCTGTTGTGACTGGCTTTATGCTTTTGTCGTCGTTGTTAATATCACCATCCATGATGGAAGAAACCGTTGCCAGCCTAGCTAACACCAGAGCAGACCTATTAAGGCCAATGACCTCAATGGTATGCACACCTTTAAACTGTGGGTTGTCAGACTGGTTATGGGCGCGCCAATCTTCGTATTGCTGCTGCGTTTTATCGTCGGTGATCAGCTTGCCGCTGGACGTAAACTGGCTTGGGATGGCCCCAGGGGTTTGCCAAACAAGCTTTTCTACTTCTGAAGCGTCCTTATTGTGCATCTCTTTATAGAAGGCACACACTTCATCAAATGGATACGCGTGGCCATTGTATGGATTAAAACGAATATAGCTTCTGGGGCTCTCTTGATACGGGTCAACCAATAACGCTTTCTCCTGAGCGATGGTCACATTAGGAAATCGCTTATCCTTCACAGGAAAATGCCCTGCTTTGTTACGGTTACATTCATGGCAGATAAAGACTAAATTCGTTTGTTCGTAAGCCAGCTCGGAGTATGGCGAGTAAGTTTGGGTACTGTCGCCTCTGCCAGTGTCTTTTTGGTCCAGAAGAGCCACAGGCCGATAATGGCTTACTTCCCCATCGCCTGTGGGCAATAAAAAGCTTTCGCAATAACAACAACATCCATGAGATGCGCGTTTGAACGCATCTATGATTGCTTTGTCACTGTACAACGCAGGGTCGAAGGCTGCATAGTTGAACCCCACAGCGAGATGATCATGTTGTGAAGACGACGAGCTGTGATCACGTTGAGTCATGACAACTAGGTTGTTAACGAGATCAGGAGCATAGGCTTCTTTAGATAGCAAGTAGCGATCTTGTTTCGTCAACGTATGGTATTTAGGCGCATTACTTAAACGCTCAACCAGCTCTTTCATCTGCTGGGTTGCTGCTGCCTGTTTCACTTCTATATCGGCACTTAACTCGACGTTATAACGGTCTAATGGAATCATCGTCTTACCTATTGGGTTCGAATTCAGTTATTGATCAAGGTTGTTGGTCACATCACTCTGTGGCTCGGCGTGTTTCGCCTCATCTTTCAACACGTTCATCGCTGGATCATCCATTCCTAGCAACTGATTCTGGTAACTTTGCTGCTTGGCGAGCATCTGCTGCTGCATGTCAAAAGCTGATTGAGTCAGGTAAGCGTGTTTATCCATGACATGCTTCTGACTGTCTTGTTGGGTTATCGCCGCTGTGCTCTCATAATTTTGAGCAAGATCGCGGAACCTTTGACTGGCCTGTTCATTGAGAGCATGGAGAGAGTTAGCGTCTGCCTCAGCATTGTTTTCTGGCTCATGGGATTGCGCCGCCTCAGTGTCTTCACGAAAGCCGTTTCGTTCGTAGGCTTGTGATAACGAAGGGTGTTGTTGCATAAGCTGTTGACGCCCACTGTCAATAAGCTCTGATGACCGCTTCAATGAGTCGTTGATGGTTTGCATAGCATCGGCAATCACCGCATCAACGTTTGACATCATCGTCTGTGTATCAGCAGGCAGTGACATTTCAGCAAGTCTTTTCATCGCACTTTGCCTATCGTAAGTGGGGGCATTACTGGCCGTTCCCGTGTTGCCATTGTTGTACTGGCTGCCATTCGTCATCGTCTTATCACTCAAAGCCTGGTTTTGAGCATTGAATTTCATCTCGCACCTCAGTTAATCGATAATGTCTGGTAGGAAGCAGAGGTCCCCGTCGGTAAATCGCTATAAATGCTCAAACAACCTATTTCGTCAACATTCACCACTATTTCGCGCTCGGGAAGTGAGTAGACGTAATGGCGGCACTGGCCAGCCTGGCTAATGTAAGTATCATTAGCCAACTTTTCGCATAACAGGGTTTTCAGCTGCTGTAAGTATCGCGCAGCTTCTGGTTCTAAAGCACCTTTAGCACGTAAGTCGATGTTCATAACGATACTTAGTAACCCTGATGCCAAGTTGCTAAAACCTAAAGCATTCCCTGAATCCACCCACTGTCCGAAGGCGCTCTGCAGATTTTTGTCATCTAATTCAAAAGTTACTAACGGGCAATCCAAACATTCCAGAACCACTGAAGTTAATGCATCGACCGCTTGATTAATCGACTCACTGGAAACTTGCGCTCCATTATTATTACTTGTGACAAAACGTAGGTAGACGCAGTAGTAATGACCAAATTCGGTTAATGTTTGCGCTCGGGATAATGCCCATTTACTCGCCTCTTTCATCACACTACTTTTTACTGGCATGACTCTGCCTGCATAGTTTAAGCAGCGATAGCAGTTCACCCTGTCTTTGAGTCCAACAGTCCAGTGTATTGGAAGAGGCAGTTGGCTTTGTTCAATCACGCTCGTGACTGTGCTTAGTTCAATATTGGTTAACAGATGATAACGATGAATCAGCGCCGATAGCTGAGCGGATTGATTGTCAGCATCCTTTTCATCTATTGTTAAGGCAATGACATCCTCTGTTGAAAAATCGAGAAGTTTCTTAGCATCTAAGGTTAACCCAGCACCAGCGAGTTCGATGACCGATGTGCCCGATAACCCAAGACCAATTTGCCCTATCAACTCATCCTCATTGGCAAATACCAACGTATTGGATTTTCTTGATATATTGGATTGTATCCAGGGCAAGGCATTAGGAATCATTGAAACTATCAGCTGGTTTCTCCCTGTTAATTGGTCCACTGACTGCATTTCCGTTCCTTCAATTTTGATTGTCATGTCTTACTCCGTCATATGTCCTGGCGCTAGAGTCTGTCTGAAAAATCTTGGATTACCTGGCTCGCCTTCTCACCTACACTGGCGAAGTTGTTCGTGCTGTGTTCAACCATAGTATTCACTTCGGCGAGGATCTGCGCATATGGTGTGGTTTCCCCTGTCGCGAGCATTTTCGACAGCGCAACCCCCATCGCCGTTGTTGCCATTGTGTTGATATTCCTCAAGTTATCAGTGGCATCTTGAACTGCAATGGCAGATGATTGCGATATAGATTGAAGCGCTTTCCCCGCGCCCGATGCTTTAATCACATTGCCCGTTAATGTTGCCTCTTGGGTCTGCTTCACTGTTTCTACAATTTGAGTATTCACATGTTCCTCTTTCATTGTGATTCTCCTTAATGGATCGTATTTACGAGAGTTGTTTCATCCAAACACCAGTCGCTTAACATTCAGCTAAACCAATGAGTCAAACTTAGCCTTAAGCTCTTTTGCTATATTAGCGAGCAACGGTTTCGCACTATCTTCAACGGTCTTCTCAACTTCCTTTATCGCTTTATCCAGAGCGCCATCGATCAATGTTTTAGAGATCGAGCTGTTCGATTTCCTTAACTCCTTGATGAGCTCAAATTCCACCTCACTTTTGAGTTTTTCTTCCATCCATTGAATTTTTTTTAGCTCCAGCTCGAGAGCTTCCTTCGATTTTGGTGTTGGTAGTACAGTTTCAGTTTTTAATATCCTTGCACAACTTGCATTAAGTGCAGCTCCCGCAGAGGTTTGAGAATTCTGCTGAGCTGTTACGGCGTTGTACATTGTCATGCCAAGTGTTTCAGTTCCTGTAACATCAAGCATCCCCATCGCCTGGGAAGGGGATCCACCAGTCAGCAGGGTGTGAATGTCACTGACTGAACCAGTAATTTGATCGTTGACTGAGCTCATTTTGTTCTCCTATTCATAGCGCTTTCTTTGGAATGGCTTCGGCTGATGCCAGAATCATTGCACAGCACTGATTCACACAGGCGTTCTGAATGAGTTGTGACTGCGCTTCATTGTTCACGGCATTTTCCATTAGCAAACCAATGGTGTTTGCCATAACAACATCCGTCACCGCCATTGCAAAAGCAGGGGCAATATCTACGTTTTCATGCTGATTCATCTAGATTCCCCATCGCTTCCTCGCAATCTATCTACCTAGGCTTCTCCGCTTAAAAACAGCGTTAGTCGTTCTCATTGATTGGCGATATTGGCATGGTACTTCACCAATATCGCCATTGTGAGTTACTAGCGGTAGATTGCTGCTGTACCCACTGCTGCTGCTGCAGTATCAACAGAGAGCATAGTATTCACACCTTGAACCAGTGCTGCCTGTGCCGTTACTCCATTGTTCTGCTGGCTTGTTGTTGCATTGTGTGCAGCATTAGACAGTGCTTGGCTTGTTGCCAGCATAAAGTTGCCTGTTGCTACTGCAGGAGCGTCTCCCAAAACTTTCGTATTTACCTGTGAGATAGAGTCTGTAATTTGACTATTAACTGCTGTTGGAAATGCCATAGTATTTTCCTTTTTTACGGTTTGAAGTATGTGGCACATTAGCCACAAGTTTGTCTGACTGTAACAACGGAACTTTACTTAGGAACTCGATTAGGTTCTAAGCCAAGATTTTCTTAGTTGCTACAGCGGTGGACGCGGTATCTAAGGAGTAAAGTAAATTCACCCCTGCGGTTGTTACTGCTTGAGCTGTAATGTTCGCTTGCTGCTGCGCGGATGTTGCGTTGTGCGCAGCATTAGCAAGTGCTTGTGACGTTGCCTGAAACAAATTACCCATTGCTGTAGCAGGGGCGGTGCCAAGCACTTCTACATTTGCCTGTGTCACTGAATCAGTAATTTGACTATTTACTGCTGTTGGAAATGCCATTTAATCACTCCTGTAATTAACGCTATGCTAAACTGTCCAAAATATCTTTGGTCGCGATACCTGTTGTGGCCGTATCAATGGAATATAAGGTCGTTACACCCATTGTGGTTGCTGCTTGTGCTGTAATGGCAGACTGCTGCTGCGCCATCGTTGCGTTATGCGCAGCATTCCCTAATGCTTGGGATGTCGCTTGAAAAAGGTTACCCATAGACATGGCCGGCGCGTCGCCAAGCACTTTAACGTTGGCTTGAGTTACCGAATCGGTAACTTGATCGTTTACTGCTGTTGGAAATGCCATAATGCTCTCCTTTAAAATGTAGTGTTACGGTTTAATCAGCTAATGACTCTATCAACCAAGCCCAGCTACAGGTTTGGATGTGGGAGTTAGAATTGTTTTGGTGCCGACGGCTGTCGTTGCGGTATCGATTGAGTAGAGAGTTGTTACGCCCATCGTCGTTGCGGCTTGTGCAGTAATACCAGATTGCTGCTGTGCCAATGTGGCATTGTGTGCTGCATTACCTAACGCCTGTGACGTAGCCTGGAAAAGGTTGCCCATCGACATGGCCGGAGCATCACCTAATACCTTGACGTTTGCTTGAGTGACTGAATCTGTTATCTGATCATTTACTGCAGTTGGAAAAGCCATAGTTTTTGCCTCGCTTGGTTTGTTCAATTTAAGGTTTGTCTTTACTGCTCATCGGGTTTGAAATTGAATCGCTGCTTAATTTCAAACGATAGAGATATGTTATTAGATTGCTAATAAATCGTATTGGTAGGGTGTCGCCTCAGGTTGGTAACACACCGTCAAACATTGGTATATTTCACTTTCTATTGGCGAAATTGTGTTGAAGAATCCAATAACGGATGTGACAGATCATCAACCAGTGCCAGCAGTTCAGGGCTGGTCTCTGAATTGTGAAACTGGTCGCGATATGCTCCGGGGCTTAACCCGACTGTGGCTTTGAATTTTCGAACAAAAAAGCTGAGGTCGCAGAATCCGACATCATCACATACCTGAGTTACGTGCCGATTTGGATTGTCAGAAAGGATTTCCATTGCCTTTACGATGCGCAAACGAAGCAACACTTGTTTAAATGACATACCGAGATACGCCTTAAACAAATACGACAAATGAGTAGGACTGATGCAAGCATGACTTGCCAGCTCTTCCATTGTCAGAGGTTTTTTAAAGTTATTGTATAAATAACTAATTGCTTTATTGAGTCCCGGATGGCTTTTCGCTTGTGCGGATAACTGGATTTTATTCGGAATCGCCTGAATTGACCGTGATTCTGTTGGACGAAAAGGCAACACGGTACTTTTCTGATTTGCATTAGTGTCTTTAAGTTCTAATACCGTAGATTTCGCCTCAGCCACTTCGTCACAATCTATTGCTTCTATGCTGGGTGAATGTTCAAGCATCATAGGAAAGCAATTGAGTAGTACTTCACGATTAATAACAGTGGCTTCGCATTGAATTGAGAGCTTATCCAGGCAACGCTTTAGTTGCTTAACATTGTCAGGCCATGAATAGCCTGTAAGTACTTTCCACGCACTATCTTGAATACATAACTTCGCGATATTCGGGTTTAAACGCTGATAAGATTGGACAATAGCTCTTATATCGGCACACCTTTCACTAAGCGTTGGTAATTCGATGTTCAGGCAATTATAGTGCAGCCACTTCAGAACTGACTCTTTACCAGCGTCAGGCTGACTATCTTCCATGCTCTCGTTAGGTAGTGATTCAGATGTGCTAACAATTATACGAGCTTTTGGATTCGCACTTTCAATGAGTGGCCAAGCCCTTTTCAGCAAGAGAGCAGAGTGCTCGTCCAACACTTCTAAATGGCTGAGGTAAAGGCACCCCTCTTTCGCGTCTCTTATTGCCTTTATCAGGCTTTCATTCAAATCCGCAACCTCTACATTCCTGAAGCTTAACTCAATGAAATGAGAGTCTTTGCGCTCACTCATTTCATAAAGCATTTTTGCCGCAACCCTTTTCCCCGTCCCCTCTTTGCCAACAATCAACACCGGTATATCACTGACAGACATTAGTTTTAAGCGCTGCTTAGTGATCTGTACGAATGTGCTTTCGCCGACCCATGAATCATCCGTTAATCTACCAACAACTTCCTCTATCTTCATATCATTCATCATTTTGATCCTTTTCTATTCAATTCGAGAGAAGTGATGCGTGATGTAAAACAAAGATTCTTCTTTAAACCAACCGCGCCACAACTTAAGAAAAAAGTAACGAACTTATACTGTTCATAACGGATCACTTTCGGATCACTTGGCTGTAACGCAGTCTGGTTGCAAAGTTATGAAGGCTTGAGTCTTGGGTAGTGAATACTCAGTCGTTTATCAGTGAAAAGTTCTTGTTGAGTATTAATAACGTCACGAAGTAAAGGGTGTTGAAAGGAATATGATTGGAACGTAGGCTCGATAAAACCTGACATTATTAGCGCAGTTATAGCAGTAACCCCGATATTCCTATTTTTAGACAAATAAGATTCAATTATACTTTCTTTCACTTCAAAACCTTGTCTAGCCAAAAAAAAGAGCAAATCAATCTCTGTTTGAGTGAGTGGCATCATCATATTTTTAAGCATGTCTATAAACGCTAGAGAAACCTTACCTATTGATCGACATTTTGCTTCCCAATGTATATATAGTGGGTTACCACTAGCCCGGATGGCTAATTGTCGAATGACTGTTGGCGAGAGTTCCTGAGAATTTTCTATGGTCAGTGATGTGGCTAAGTTTACTGCTTCAGAGTGTATAAGAGGTAGGAGGTTTATCTTCTTATATTCTTGCAACCAAGAAGGCGTCACATAGAAACGATGAGTGTTCGTAGCACTTAAAATAAAAAATACTGACTGCTCTTTACTATGAAAAACAAGTAATTGGATAAAAGACAACTGTTGACAGTTAAGTTCTTGTAATTCATCAAATGCTATTATTGAGATATTTTGCTCAACAAGCTGCCCAATGATGACCATTACTGAAAGAGTGGTGATTTCTGCCTTACGCTCTTCAGAGAGAACATGTAAAGCAGAACGCTCAGAGTCATTCAAACTCACTCCCATTAGGTTCAGTAAATAGAGATAAACAAGTGGGGATTTTATAATGGAAGTTAATTTATTTCGGATCTGATTTTCATCTGAATTACTGGAGATCTTAAGTAGATGACAAATAAAGGATGATAGATATGAAGTAGAATCGCTGTCCGATATATAAAGCGCATTATCTCCATTTCTTGCGCGATTCGTTACAAAAAATTTAATTAGATGACTCTTACCAACACCTTTTTTTCCATGAACAAAAACACTCACCCTTTCTGTTTTCGACCTGAGAAAAAGTAGCTCGAGCTGGTTGAGCTCCCAATCTCTACCTACACATTGGCTAGCCGAAACGTTACTGCGCTTACAGTAATGCCACAAAGATGTAGGAATTGTATCTTCAACTATTACCGACAGTGGTACGTTAAAATACTTGGATAAGTCTACGGCTGTTCTGTACAAGACATTCCTACCAGCTTCCGCTCGTTTTATCGATCCGACAGAGACAGATAGACGTCTTTCAAAACATTCTCTGGCAAGCTTTTCCTGACTTAGACAATTTTTTTTCTCAATAATTTTAAAGACTTACTATTTATAGAAATACGACCATTATTTTTTCTCATAATTGATACCAATTACATAAACAAGGTCTATATACAACGAAATGCCTAACATTCAATCAAGTGCCACTTAACGCATATAAGAACTAAATCAAACTTAATCTGGGGAAAATTACAAATACAACTTTTAGTAGGCCACATTCATCAATACACTCACAGAATAATCATGAGACGTAGCACTGTTCCTTTTATGTTGACTAATAATAACATGCACACAGCGACGCTACGCCGCCATGTATGAAAGCAAGGGTTAAAATGTGGGAGGAGTGGAAGCGCTGATCAGCTCACATTCTAGGCGGCTTTTGTTACGGAAACGGTGCGGCTTGCGGGTTTCGAAGTAGTACGAATCACCAGCTTTCAGCACCCGGGTTTGGTTACCAACCGTGATTTCAATTTCGCCGCGCAAGATAACACCGCCCTCTTCGCCGTCGTGCTGCATAAAATCGGTTCCGGTATCGGCGCCTGGCGGATAAATCTCACGCATGATGGCGAGTTGCCGCCCTTCCCTTTTGGCGCCCACCAGCCACAGTTGGAGGCTGCCATCACCGAGGTCAGTCAATTGTTCCGGGGAGAAGAAGATTTCATCGTGCTGCGTTTCGACATCCAGCGTGAAGAACTCGCCCATGGAGATCGGAATCGCATCGAGTATTTTTTTCAATGAACCCACCGATGGGTTAACCTGATTTTGTTCGATCTGAGAGATCATGGAGTTGGTCACTCCGCTGCGTTTAGCCAGCTCCCGCTGTGATAAACCACGCATGGTACGTATTGTTCTCAGCTGTTTTCCCACATCCATGTCTCTATCCATGCTGCTACCTTCTCGTTGTTATTCGCGCCCCAGATGCCGGGCAAAAGGGGCGCGTATTGTTATTGTATGTCGATGACTGGCCTTACCCGTAAGCTATTGAAGACCCATCTTTATCTCCTGCAAGCGGCGTTTCTCGGCTTTTGCCATCACCCACCAGGCTATAAACGTAGCACAGGATACCGCCAGAATGATCAGCGTCGCCAGAGCATTGATTTTCGGGCTCACCCCCAAACGCACACTAGAGAATACCACCATCGGCAAGGTCGTCGCGCTCGGACCGGACACAAAACTTGCGATCACCAGATCATCCAGTGACAGTGTAAACGCCAGCAACCAACCCGCCACGATCGCCGGAGCAATGCTGGGTAGTGTGATTTGGAAAAACACTTTCCAGGGCGGTGCGCCCAGATCCATGGCCGCTTCTTCAATTGAGCGATCAACCTCTTGCAAACGCGAACTGACCACCACCGTGACGTACGCGGTACAGAAGGTCACATGCGCAATCCAGATGGTCATCATCCCTCGGTGGCTGAACAGGTCAAACACTTGCCCGAGTGCGATAAACAGCAGCAACAGCGATAACCCGGTAATGACTTCCGGCATGACCAGTGGTGCGGTGATCATAAACGCAAAGCCAGTTTCACCGCGGAACTTGCCAAAGCGGTTTAACACAAACGCAGCGATGGTACCGAGCACCACTGCAGCGCTCGCCGACAAAAAACCAATCAGCAGGCTCAGTTTTACCCCGCCCATCAACAAGTCATCTTGCAGCAGTTCGAAGTACCATTTCACCGAAAACCCAGACCAGACCGTCACCAGGCGGTTTTCATTGAACGAGTAGATAATCAGGATCAGGATCGGTAGATACAGAAAGGTCAGACCGGCTCCGAGAATCACCCATTTCCATCGGGTGTTGTAAACGGGAATACTGTTCATCCTTGTGCCTCCAGTTCACGTTTCTGATAGCGATGGAACCACAGGATCGGCACCATCAGGATAAGCAACATCACCGTTGCCACGGCCGAAGCGACTGGCCAGTCTCGGTTGTTGAAAAACTCCTGCCACAAGACTTTACCGATCAAAATCGAATCCGGACCGCCGAGCAATTCAGGAATCACAAACTCACCCACCGCTGGTATGAACACCAGCATGGAGCCGGCGATGATACCCGCACGGGTCAGCGGCACCAGAATGCTGAACAGCGTGGTAAACGGCTTAGCGCCTAAGTCGCTGGCCGCTTCAATCAATGAGTAATCCACTCGCATCAAAGCGGTATACAGAGGCAATACCATAAACGGCAGATAGGTGTACACAATTCCGATGTACACTGCCCAGTCGGTGTGCAAGATGCGCAGTGGTTCATCGAGAATACCGAACGTTATCAACATGTTATTGAGCAGACCATTGTTTTTCAGTATCCCTATCCAGGCGTAGACGCGGATCAAAAAACTGGTCCAGGACGGCAATATGATCAGCATCAGCAGAACATTACGTGTCGATGGTTTGGAATGCACGATGGCCCAGGCGAGCGGAAAACCGATCAGCAGACACAGTAACGTTGACACCAGAGCAATCCGTATGGAGTGCAGGTATGAGGAAATGTACAGATCATCTTCAAACAGATACTGATAGTTACCAATATTGAGTAGCAGGCGAATCTGTTGTTCTGCGTAAGTGACCAGCTCTGAATAGGGTGGAATGGAGATCTGCGCCTCCGCAAAACTGATCTTAAGTACAATCAGAAACGGCAGCATAAAGAACAACATCAACCAGCCATACGGCACGGCCAGAAGCAGGCATTTTGGCGTGGGAATAATACGCCAAATTTTGAGTTTGGCTGGTTTCTTCATATCTTCAGTACCACGCAACTTTCCATGTCCCAACACAGATTGACTTTCTGCTCCCAGGTCGGCATACCTTTACGCAGCCGCGACGTATTCTGTAACGTGGCGGTCACCAGTTTGCCCGACGCCAGGCGCACATGATAAATGGACTGATTGCCCATATAAGCGATGTCTTCCACCACCCCACTGCAACTGTTGGCGCCGTGATGAATGTTGTCGCACAGCGTCATTTTTTCCGGGCGAACCGCAATCATCACCGGAATACCCGGCGCACCGGAAATGCCGTGATTCACAAAGATAGGCTGAGGCAGATCCGGGCTGCGTACAGAAGATTGGTCGTTCTGGTTGGTCTCCAGCGTTCCTTCAAAGATATTCACTTTACCGATGAAGCTGGCGGCAAACTTCGAGTTCGGGTGCTCGTACACGTCGGTTGGCGAACCAATCTGGACAAACTGCCCTTTGTTCATGATCGCAATACGACTGGCCATGGTCATCGCTTCTTCCTGATCGTGCGTTACCATCACGCAGGTCACCCCGACCCGTTCAAGAATATCGACCACTTCAAGCTGCATCTTCTCACGCAGGTTTTTATCCAGCGCCCCCATAGGTTCATCCAAGAGCAGCAATTTGGGCTTTTTCGCCAGGCTGCGCGCCAGTGCGACCCGTTGACGCTGACCACCCGACAACTGATGAGGCTTACGTTTGGCGTAATCCGCCATATGGACCAGATCGAGCATCTGCTTGACCGTCGCTTCGATCTCTTTGGCGGGTAAGCCGTCTTGCTTGAGGCCGAACGCGATGTTGCCGGCAACCGTCATATGCGGGAATAGCGCGTAAGACTGGAACATCATGTTCACCGGACGGCGATAAGGGGGAATATCGGCCAAGTCTTCACCATCGAGAATGATCTGTCCGGCGGTGGGTTGTTCAAAACCGGCTAACATGCGCAATAAAGTGGATTTACCACACCCTGATGCGCCCAGCAGCGCGAAAATTTCGCCCTGATTAATGGTCAGGTCCACGGCGTCAACAGCAAGGTGGCCATCAAAATCTTTGGTCAGCCCGCGTATTTCCAGCAGCGGTTTCGGCGTCTTTGGCTCAGAATAATTATGAGAAAGGTCGGTATCGATTGACATCACTGTCATGCTGATCTCCAAAACAAAAACGGCGACCAATAAAAGGTCGCCAAATTGTGCTGATTAATCTTTAACGAAGTCTGTCCATGCACGAGTCAGTACACGAGACGTTTTGTGAGGCAAAGGCTTAGAGCTGTATAGTTTCTCTTGCGTTGCCTCGTCTGGGTAGATGCCCGGATCGTCCAGAATATCTGCTTCAACAAACTCACGTGACGGCGGATTCGGGTTGGCGTACCACACGTAGTTGCTGATTTCAGCAATCACTTCCGGACGCAGCAGGAAGTCGATGAACTTGTGCGCATTGTCCGGGTGTCTGGCGTCGCGAGGAATCGCCATCAGGTCGAACCAGGCCAGCGCACCTTCTTTGGGAATTGAGTACGCAACCTCAACGCCATTGTCCGCTTCAGCAGCGCGGTCTGAGGCTTGCAGTACATCACCCGACCAGCCGATCGCAACACAGATATCACCGTTGGCGAGATCATTGATGTATTGAGACGAGTGGAAGTACGTCACGTAAGGACGAATCTGCTTAAGTAGCGCCAGTGCGTCTTTCTTGTAGTCATTCGGGTCGGTACTGTTGGGATCTTTGCCGAGATAATTCAGCGCTGCCGACATGATTTCAGTCGGCGCATTCAAAAAGCCCACCCCGCATTTCGACAGCTTTTCCATGTTCTCCGGTTTGAACACCAGATCCCAGCTGTTGACGGGTGCGTCTTCGCCAAGAGCAGCTTTCACTTTCGCTACGTTATAGCCAATACCGGTAGTACCCCACAGGTATGGCACCGCATAGTTGTTATCCGGATCGACCGAATCTGCGAGGATCTTCATCAGGCGAGGATCCAGATTGGCGTAATTAGTGAGCTTGCTCTTATCCAGTTTCTGAAAGGCACCCGCTTGCGCCTGTCTGCCAAGGAATGAATCACTCGGGACCACCAGGTCAAACCCGGTGTTACCTGACAATATTTTCGCTTCCAGCACTTCGTTGGAGTCGAACACGTCGTACACCACTTTAATGCCGGTTTCCTTTTCAAACTGGGCGATGGTGTCTTCTGCAATATAGTCAGACCAGTTGTAAATATTGAGTACCTTATCCTCCGCAGCAAGCGATGTTATCGGGCTCAGCCCTATCGTCATCCCTAACGCTACCCCAAAGTAAGCTTTTAGTTTTCCCATGTGGATCTCCGTTTCCTCTTCTTTGCTTTGGTTTTTTCCTCGTCAACTACTGCTGAACGTCGGCGAGCGTTTTATCCAGTGCGAGTTTCGCCAGATCAACCAGTTGGTCGATCTCTTCCTTGCTGATCACCAGCGGTGGTGAACAAATCATCGAGTCGCCAACCGCGCGCAGCACCACACCACTGGCAAAACAGTGTTCGCGGCAGCGGGTGCCAACATCGATCTCTTTGGCAAAACGGGCGTGTGTGGCTTTGTCTTTCACCAGCTCAATCGCCCCGACTAAGCCTTTGCTGCGCGCTTCCCCGACTAAAGGATGCTCAGCCAACTCAGTCCAGCGGCTGGCAAAATAAGGGGCAATCTCTTCTCTAACGCGGCTGACAATATTGAGACGTTGCATCTCTTTGATATTGGCAATAGCAACTGCACAGGCCGCAGGGTGGCCTGAATAGGTAAAGCCATGGGCGAACTCGGTATCTGCATCCGTGAGCACCTCGGCAACATGGTCACGCACCATAACACCGCCCAACGGCAGGTAACCGGACGTAATGCCTTTCGCCATGCACATCAAATCCGGTCTGATGTTGTATGTTTGGCTGGCAAACCATTCACCGGTTCGGCCGAAACCACAAATGACTTCATCAACCACCAACAGAATGTCGTATTTGTCACAAATGCGCTGAATCTCAGGCCAGTAGCTGTCTGGTGGAATGATCACGCCACCGGCGCCTTGGATAGGCTCAGCAATAAAGGCCGCCACATTGTCTTCACCCAACTCAAGAATTTTCGCTTCCAGTTGGCGTGCGCGCTCAAGACCAAACTCGTTGGCATCCATACCCTGACCTTCACCGAAGTGATACGGTTGATCGATATGGACAATGTTCGGTAGAGGTAAGCCACCCTGCGCATGCATAAACGCCATGCCACCTAAACTGGCACCAGCCATGGTACTGCCGTGATAGGCATTTTTGCGACTGATGATGGTCTGTTTGGCGGGTTTGCCTTTGCTGGCCCAATAATGGCGAACCATACGCACCACTGTGTCATTACACTCAGAGCCGGAGCCCGTAAAGAAAACATGATTCATGCCTTCTGGCGTGATTTCCGCCAGCAGCGTCGACAGCTCAACCGCCGGTGGATGGGTGGTCTGGAAAAACAGGTTGTAATAAGGCAGTTGGTGTAACTGCTCGGTCGCCGCATCGATCAGCGGCTGACAGTCGTAGCCCATGTTCACACACCACAAGCCCGCCATACCATCCAGAATCCGGTTGTCGTTTTCGTCATAAATGTACACGCCTTTCGCGCGCTTGATGACACGAGAACCTTTTTGATTCAATGCTTTAAAGTTAGTAAACGGGTGCAGGCAGTGTGCACTGTCTTGTTCAATCCATTTAGACATAGTTTTTTCCCATCTGACATTTAAATCAATTTTCTATTTAAACATTGAGCAGTAAGAACTCACGTTCCCAGGAGCTGATCACCTGGAAGAAGGTTTTGTATTCTTTACGTTTGATGGCAACGTAAGCGGATACAAAGCGGTCCCCAAGAATTTCACGCAGTTCGTCGCAGCTCTCCAGCAACATCAGCGCCTCTTCTAAGGTGTGAGGCAGTGAATATGGCCCGGTACTCACGTCCTCCGTGCACTTTTCAGTCGGCTTTAGCTTCTCTTTCATACCGAGATAACCACAAGCCAGTGTCAGCGCCATCGCCAGATAAGGGTTGGCGTCAGCGCCGGCATAACGGTTTTCTATCCGGCGTGATTCTTGGTCGGAAACCGGCACGCGCAATCCAACCGTGCGATTGTCTTCACCCCACGCCACGTTGGTAGGCGCCGATTCACCAAACACCAGACGGCGATACGAGTTCACGTTTGGTGCAAAAAAGGCAATCGCCGCGGGCGTATACTTCTGCATGCCTGCGATGTAATTCAGAAACAGTTCGCTGTTGGAACCATCTTCATTGGCAAACAGGTTTTTGCCGTCTTTATCGACCAGGCTCTGGTGAATGTGCATTGCACTGCCCGGCTCATCTTCCATCGGTTTTGCCATAAAGGTGGCGTACACGTCGTGACGCAGCGCCGCTTCACGCACCGTGCGTTTGAACAGAAACACCTGATCCGCCAGGTCGAGAGGTTTGCCGTGGTCGAAATTCAGTTCCATCTGCGCCGCGCCGGATTCGTGCACCAGCGTATCTACGTCGAGCCCCTGCATTTCGCAGTAGTCGTACATGTCCTCAAAGATGGGGTCGAACTCGTTAACCGCGTCAATACTGAACGACTGACGCGCGGTTTCCGGGCGGCCATTGCGGCCGACAGGCGGCTCCAGCGGGTAATCCCAGTCGAGGTTCTTTTTGACCAGAAAAAATTCCAGCTCAGGTGCCACTATCGGCTGCCAGCCTTCTTTCTCGTACAGGCTCAGCACGCGTCTTAATACCGCACGCGGAGAAATTTCCACTGGGTCGCCTTCCACTGTCAGACAATCGTGAATCACCTGAGCTGTTGGGTCTTTGGTCCAGGGGACAAATCGGATTGTGTTCGGATCCGGTTCCAGCGTCATGTCCTTCTCAGTCAGATCGATCATGCTTTCATCGTCTGGCCAATCTCCGGTCACGGTCTGGAAAAAAACCACTTCGGGAAGACGCATGCCCCCCTCCCGAAGAAATTTTTTCGCTGGCATGATTTTCCCTCTCGCATTACCAGTCATGTCTGGAAACAGACACTCAACCTCCGTAATTCGATTCTCTTCAATCCATTTCTTAATCGTTTCCATAAATCCTTCTTTGTTCAGCTATTGGCGTTTTGTGTGTAAAACTGGCTTCACTTTGTTGGACTACCCTATTTGGGTATCCACCCTGTGGTTAAAAGAACACTAACGTTCTGACTTTAGGTGAATAAATCTGAAAATCGCGTCTTTTCGGCCCAGGTCGACAATGACGAAAATATCACTATCTGATAATTAGCATTGGCCTCAACCTGTTTAAAAGTCAACCGAGCATGTTAAATATTTTGTAATTAATGGGACTTAAATTAACATTTTAGTTACATCGGTGTTGTAATTTACTAAACATCAGGTATATGGTTAAAAAGCAAGCAATGTCGTCTGCAAGCTCTTCGGAGCCTTATAAAACAAGGAAATGTTTTACGTTAGCGTGGAGGAAGCACTGTGGGTTTAACGAATATTGCCGAGCAAACCGACAATATAAATCACTTGATCAGTAAACATGATCAACGTGTGATTGAACGATTTATCGAACAACACCCAGATGTAACAACCGTGGATTTGATCCTGTTTGACATGAACGGTGTTGTCCGCGGCAAACGCATCAATACACCTCAACTGGGCAAAGTCGTCGAGCAAGGTATTTGCCTGCCGGCTTCCGTATTTGCGCTCGATATTTGTGGTGAAACCGTCGAAGAAACCGGATTGGGTTTTGAAAAAGGAGATGGTGACTGCATCTGCAAACTGGTGCCAGACTCGCTGCAACTGATCCCCTGGCAGGAAAACAGTGCTCAAGCCATTGTCACTATGTATGAACCCGACGGACAGCAGCCGTTTTTCGCCGACCCTCGCCATGTTCTCACTCAGCAACTGGAGAAGCTGCAACAAAGCGGCTATCAGCCTTGTGTGGCGGTTGAGCTTGAGTTTTATCTTCAGGATCAGCAATCCGATGAGGCGGGCAATCCTCAGCCTCCAATCATGCCACTCAGTGGCGATCGCATGACTCAAACCCAGGTTTATTCTCTGGAAGAGCTGGATGAGTTCAAAGCTTTTCTGGATGAGGTGATTTCCGCATGTCACGAGCAAGGCATTCCCGCTGAGAACATCAGTGCGGAATACGCTCCGGGACAATTTGAAGTCAACCTTAAGCACACCACCGATGTGTTGCTGGCGTGTGACCAGGCCATGTTGCTAAAACGTGTGGTGCGTTCGGTTGCCAAAAAGCATGGCTTCTACGCTAACTTTATGGCCAAACCCTACACCGACTATGCTGGCAACGGATGCCACATCCACATCAGTTTACTGGATGAAAGCGGAATGAATGTGTTTGGCAGTGATGAAAAGCAGTTACTGCACGCCGTTGCCGGGACACTGAATCACCTGGAAGAGTGCATGGCGGTATTTGCGCCGAATGCCAACTCTTATCGCCGCTTGCAACCAAACATGTTTGTGCCACTGCATGCCACATGGGGCTGGGATAACCGCACCGTCGCCGTTCGGATCCCCGCCAGCGGAGAAAGCGACAAACGGATCGAGCACCGCCTATCAGGTGCCGACGTGAACCCTTACCTCACTGTGGCAGTTCTGCTGGCATCTATATTAGACGGAATTGAACAACAGTCTCAGGCTCCCGAGCCGATCGATGGCGACGCAACCCTACTCGATCTGCCGAGCTTACCTATCTCCTGGGATGGCGCGTTGCAGGCATTTGCCGCCAGTGAGTTCTTACGCAAGAGCCTGGGCGAAGAGTTTTGCAAAGTGTATCTTGCCGCCAAAAAACACGAACAGGAGCGTTTTTCAGCTCAGGTATCACCACTGGAATACCAGTGGTATCTCTAAACACCCACCCAACACCATAAAGAAAGGACGCCAACATGAGAGTGAAGCACACCAATTCTTACTACGCGGCATCGAAAAATCAGAGTTTTGAGTTTCCCGAACTTCAGGGGGAGCATACCGCCGATGTGTGTGTGATTGGTTCAGGCATCACGGGAACAACGGCGGCTCTGGAACTGGCCAATCGTGGCTTTAAAGTGATTGTGCTCGAGGCAAACCGGGTTGGCTGGGGCGCCTCAGGACGCAGTGGCGGTCAAGCGATATTTGGCTGGGCAGCCGATCAGCATAAACTGGAAAAAATGGTTGGCTTTTCAGATGCCAAAAAGCTGTGGGATATTTCTGTCGAGGCACTGGCCCTGACCAAAGAGAACATTCGCAAGTACAACATTGACTGTGACTGGCGTGATGGTATGGCTCATCTGGCGATGAAGCCGCGTCAGGATCAGGAGTTGCAGGAATGGCACGACGATCTGCATCAACGCTACGGCTATGAATCGCTGAAAATGTGGGATAAGCAACAGGTTCGTGACAACATTGCCAGTGACAAATACACCTCAGGTCTGTTTGACAGCAACAGCGGCCATCTGCACCCGCTCAACTACACACTCGGCTTGGTCAGGGCCGCCAGTGAGGCTGGCGCTTTGTTTTATGAAGCCAGCAAAGTACATAAAATTGAGCACGGTGAGACCGCTACACTGTACACTCAGGCCGGCACAGTTAAAGCCAAACATGTGATCCTTGCCTGTAACGCTTACATGGAAGGTCTGGAAAGCTCGCTTGAAAACAAGGTCATGCCAGTGGGTACATACATCTGCGCGACTGAGCCACTTGGCGAGGAGGCAACCGCAGCATTAATGAAAAACCATATCGCAGCCTGTGATATTAACTTTGTGCTCGATTACTACCGTTGTTCAGGCGACTATCGCATGCTGTTTGGCGGCCGGGTCAGTTACTCTGGTATGGAGCCACTCAATCTGGAAAAAGCCATGCGCGCCCGCATGCTGGATATTTTCCCGCAGTTGGATCACGCCAAAATTGATTTCGCCTGGGGGGGTAATGTCGCCATTACTATGAATCGGGCGCCGCATTTCGGCCGTCTGAAACCCAACGTCTACTTTGCCCAGGGATTCTCCGGACACGGTATTGCAGCAACCGGAATGGCCGGAACATTGATGGCAGAGTGTGTCGCCACTACCGCAGAGCGCTTTGCCATTTTTGATAAGATCCCACACCTGCCATTTCCCGGTGGCCGATTACTCCGCACGCCAGCACTGGTGCTCGCGATGTCTTACTACCGTGTGAGAGACATGCTGTAAGCGGTTATACCCATGCACGTCGATTAGAGACCACCTGCTATCACAGGTGGTTTTTTGTTGCTGCCAATTCTGCAGTCGCAGTAAACGCTGACGGCTCGATATGTCAAAAGGCAATATCATCCGGCTCACCAAATAGTGAACCACTGATTATCCATACTATTAATATTGTGTGCGCATTTATATACAAACCAGATAGTTATAGGAACTCTTTTTGTTTCAAACAGTTATCTCTTTCTCATTAAATGCTGTCACTCAGCAGTGCTTTTTAGCAAATTTTTGTCATTTTTTTGCCCTGATAATGTGCCAGCTTTCTTTTTCTCACTAGTGAATGCTTTCAGGTTTTTTGCAGACTCCATGAAATATCCAGTACTTTCATCTGAATTTTAAGGGTGTAATTTTTCCTTTACTCTCCAAAATTTAACAATTTCGCGCACATTTTAACACTTTAGTTACACTTACATTAACTGGGTATACCGAGATTCATCACTGGATAGTGTGGCATAGGCAGCAGTATAAGATGCCGCATTGATGATTCGCAGGACAGAATGTTGAAGTCGTCGTTATCGCGAATACCGTTCCTACTTCCTACTATGTTCTCCGGTATTACCTGTGCATTGACAAGTGATCAACTGTCTCAATCGTCAGACAGCATCAAAAGGAGCTTGAGATGAACGTTCAGGCATTACCCATGCATCGGTTTATCGACCATCAGGGAGAACCTGTTGGAACGCTGCCAGCCTGGGCAGATTTACCTACCCTGACCAACTTTTATCGTGACATGGTACTCACCCGTACCTACGACTATAAGGCCGTCGCACTACAACGTACCGGTAAACTTGGTACCTATCCTTCCCATTTGGGTGCGGAAGCCGTCGGCATTGCTGTTGGTCACGCATTGCACAAGGATGACGTGTTCATTCCTTATTATCGCGATATGCCCGCCATGTGGGTACGCGGTATCCCGATGGAAAAAAACATGCAGTACTGGGGCGGCGACGAACGCGGTAGCGACTTTTATCCGGTTGACTTATCCGACCCTGGAAACGTGACATCGTCACAAGAGCACTGCCGGGACTTGCCTTTCTGCGTACCGATCGCGACCCAATGTACTCATGCCGTCGGTGTGGCCGCTGCATTGAAAATAGAGGGACAACACCACGCAGCGCTGGTCACTTGTGGCGACGGTGCGACTTCGAAAGGAGATTTTCTTGAGTCGATCAACTGTGCCGGAGCATGGAATATTCCGCTGGTCTTTGTGGTGAACAATAACCAGTGGGCGATCTCCGTTCCCCGCCGCTTACAGTGCGCCGCCGATTTCTTGTCTGAAAAAGCCAAAGGAGCTGGTATTCCAGGCATGACCGTTGACGGTAATGATGTCGTCGCCATGTACGATGCTATTCACACAGCGATGGAACGCGCCCGCAAAGGGAAAGGTTCAACATTAATCGAGGCGGTCAGCTATCGCCTTAGCGATCACACGACCGCCGACGATGCCAGCCGCTATCGCAGTGAAGATGAGCTGCAACAAGCGTGGCAGTACGAACCCGTGAAGCGCCTCAAAGCGTACCTGATGGCTCAGGGTGCCTGGTCAGAACAAGAAGAATCCGAATGGGAAGCGCACTGTAAACAACTGGTGGAACAGGCCGTAGAGCGCTACCTGAACTTAGCGCCTCAGGCGCCTGAGTCGGCTTTTGATTATCTTTACGAAACCTTACCGGCTGAGCTGCACCCGCAGCGGGACGAATTGATTAATAAAGCAATGCGCATGCAAGGAGGCAAACATGGCTGAGATGACTCTAGTCGAAGCGGTCAACCTCGCTTTGCATCATGAAATGGAACACGACAATCATGTGATCGTGCTGGGGGAAGATGTCGGCGATAACGGCGGTGTCTTCCGTGCCACCGTTGGCCTGAAAGAAAAATTCGGCCTCAAGCGTGTGATTGATACACCACTGGCCGAAGCCCTGATTGGCGGTGTGGCAGTCGGGATGGCAAGCCAAGGGCTACGCCCTGTAGCAGAATTCCAGTTCCAGGGGTTTGTTTTCCCGGCCATGGAACATCTGATGTGTCATGCGGCGCGTCTGCGTAACCGCACTCGCGGACGTCTGACCTGTCCTGCCGTCTTTCGTGCCCCTTATGGCGGTGGAATCCACGCGCCAGAACACCACTCAGAAAGTATTGAAGCGCTGTTTGCTCACGTTCCTGGTTTTAAGGTCGTGGTGCCCTCTTCGCCACAGCGGGCTTATGGCCTGCTGCTGGCTGCAATTCGCAGCAACGATCCGGTGATGTTCTTCGAACCTAAACGTATCTACCGCACCGTAAAATCGGAAGTGAGTGACAGCGGTATCGCATTACCACTGGATACCTGCTTTACCTTGCGCAAAGGACGCGATCTGACGCTGGTTACCTGGGGAGCCTGTGTGGTTGAGTCTTTACAAGCAGCGAAAACGCTCTCTTCTCAAGGGATTGAAGTTGAAGTGATCGACCTCGCCAGTATTAAACCCATCGACACCGCCACTATTTTCCGCTCACTGGAAAAGACCGGCCGCCTTCTGGTGGTTCATGAAGCGAGTAAAACCTGTGGTGTTGGCTCAGAGATTCTCGCTCGTACCGCCGAGCACGCAATGTGTTTACTTAAAGCGCCACCACGACGTGTGACTGGTATGGATACCGTTATGCCCTATTATAAAAATGAGGATTACTTCATGATTCAGCAAGACGACATTGTCAACGCGGCACGAGAACTAGTGGAGGGTTGGAAATGAAATCTTTTATGCTCCCTGACCTCGGTGAAGGGCTCGCCGAGTCGGAAATTGTTAGCTGGCACGTCAATGTTGGCGACACTGTAAAAGTGGACCAAATTGTCCTGACGGTCGAAACAGCCAAAGCCACCGTCGATGTCCCCGCCCCCTACAGCGGTAAGATTGTCAGCCGCCACGGTGAGGAAGGCGATGTGATCAACATCGGTGCCTTGTTGCTCGAAATCGAAGAGTCCGGCAGCAGTGCTTCAGCACAATCCACACGCAAAAAAGAAGATGCTGCCACGGTAGTGGGCAGTGTCTCTCACCAGTCACATCAGGTAGACGTCGATGACTTCTGGGTTGGCGGCGATCACAATACCTCCTCGGAAGCTCTGCTTTCCGCTATGCCTTCTGCCCGATTACTGGCGCAAAAGCTGGGGGTCGATCTGCATAAAACCCACGGCAGCGGCCCGAACGGTTTGATCACCGATGCCGATGTATACAGTGAAGCCGATAAACAGCTTCCGGGTACTGAAGTACTAAAAGGTGCACGACGCACTATGGTCAGCACCATGGCGGAGTCTCACCACAATGTCGCCGCCGTAACGATCACCGAAGAAGCGTTGCTGGTGAACTGGCAACCGCGCGAAGACATCTCTGCCCGTTTGATTCAGGCCATTGTCTACGCCTGTGAACAAGAACCGGCAATGAACGCCTGGTTTGACGCAGAAACCATGACGCGCTGCGTTCACAGCACAGTGAACATCGGGATTGCCGTTGATAGCTCGCACGGTTTGTATGTACCAGTACTGCGTCACGCAGACAAATACAGCCCGCAAGGGGTGCGTGACTGGCTGAACGAAACGGTAGAGGGCATTCGCGAGCGCCGCATTGGCCGCGAACAACTGCAACACGCCACCATCACTCTGTCGAACTTCGGTGCGATTGCGGGCATTTTTGCGACACCAGTGGTCTCTCCTCCGCAAGTGGCCATCGTCGGTGCAGGGCGCATTCTTGAGCGCGTGATCATGCGTGACGGCCAGCCAGTTCCTGCCAAGGTGATGCCGTTGTCCATTACATTCGACCACAGAGCCTGTACGGGTGGTGAAGCGGCACGGTTCGCGAAAGCCATGGTCGAGCACCTGCAAAAAGAAATGACCTCATAGCGCAAGAAACGAGCAACAAAAAGTAAAAAAAGCGGCGATTTCGCCGCTTTTCATTTGTCTTCTTATTTGATGTATGTGGTATCGAAACGCCGTTTCGATACACACGTTACCTTCAAACAGACTCAATCAGCGCAGGCATGATCTCAAACAGATCGCCCACTAAACCGTAGTCTGCCACCTGAAAAATAGGCGCATCCGGGTCGCTGTTGATTGCCACGATCACTTTCGAATCTTTCATCCCTGCCAGATGCTGTATTGCCCCAGAAATACCAACGGCAATATACAGTTCGGGCGCGACGATTTTCCCGGTTTGCCCCACCTGTAGATCATTGGAGACAAATCCGGCGTCCACCGCCGCGCGGGATGCGCCAATCGCACCACCCAGTTTGTCGGCCAGTTGTTCCACCAGTGCAAAACTCTCTTTGCTGCCCAGCCCTCGTCCACCTGAAACCACCACGCGAGCGGCTGGCAGTTCAGGACGAGCACTCTCTGTTTTCTGCACATTCACAAACTCAGCGAGGCCTGGATCCGGTTCGATGGTGATGGTGTGCTCTTCAGCCAGTTCACCTGAGGCCACTTGCAAGGCATCAAAAGCCGAGCTGCGCACCGTCATGACTTTCACCGAATCGTCCGAGCGTACCCGCGCCAACGCATTCCCGGCATACACCGGACGCACCACCACATCGGGTGATTCAATGGCGACGATATCCGATAGTTGTCCGACATCCAGTAACGCGGCCACTCTTGGCATCACATTCTTACCAAAAGTAGTCGCGGCGGCGATCAGGTGCGTAAACGCCTTGCCTTCTCTGGCAATCAACAGCGACAGCGATTCCGCCAGTGGGTGTTGATATAATTCATCATCGGCGACCAAAACCTGTTTAATGCCCTCCAGGCGCTGAATCTGTTCGACCACAGAGTGGCATTGGTGACCAGCCACCAGAACTGAAATACCATCTGTAGCCTTGAGATCTAAAGCGGCTTTCAGTGCGCGCAACGTGTCGACGGATACGCTGCTATTGTCGTGCTCGGCGACCACCAGCACGGATACTTGATTCACATCCATTGTTGTCTCCTGCTTCATCGCTTACAGCACTTTGGCTTCGTTCTTAAGTTTGTCCACCAGCTCGGCCACGCTGTCCACCATGATCCCAGCCTGACGTGCCGGTGGGGTCATCACCTCCAGTACCTGCTGTGAGCTCGACACCGTGATGCCCAGATCGTCTGCCGTCATCACCTCAAGCGGTTTCCGCTTCGCTTTCATAATATTGGGCAATGACGCATAACGCGGTTCGTTCAAACGTAAATCCGTGCTTATGATCGCCGGAAGTGACAACTTGACGGTTTCCAGCCCGCCATCCACTTCACGCGTCACCAGCGCGGTGTCTCCTTCCACTTTTACCTGCGAAGCAAAGGTGCCCAGTGCCAGTCCCGTCAGTGCCGACAACATCTGCGCAACCTGGTTGTTGTCAGTATCTATCGACTGTTTACCCAGCAAGACCAAGCCATGTGACTCTTGACTCATCACAGCCTGCAGTAGCTTAGCGACGGTTAAAGGTTGAGGGGCCTGCGCCACGTCAATGTGCAGAGCACGATCCGCACCCAGCGCCAGTGCCGCGCGCAGTTGCTCCTGACAACTGGAATCGCCAATGGACACCACGGTCACTTCGTCTGCGATCCCCGCTTCTTTCAGGCGCACCGCTTCTTCTACTGCTATTTCACAAAACGGATTCATCGCCATTTTGACGTTGTTGGTTTCCACACCAGAGCCGTCACTCTTGACCCTGATCTTTACGTAAGGGTCAATCACGCGCTTTATTGCGACTAAAACTTTCACACAGCCTCCTCACTTATCTTAGAGACGCTGCTCAGGTCATTTATAATATATTGATCTGACTGGATAACAGCTTAATATCCTGACCTGAGCGCTACGGGTTAAGTAAGCGTTAAATATAGAAATAGTTTGCCAGATCGATCTTATCTTTGAGCTTAGTTGAGTTTACGTTTACGTCAACTGGACTATATTTATGATTAAAATCGTTGCGTAGAGACAGGTTTACACCATGGAAAGAGAATCAATGGAATTTGATGTCGTCATCGTCGGGGCTGGCCCGGCGGGATTGTCGGCGGCTTGCAAACTGGCACAGCTTAACCGTGACTCAGGCGGAGAGTTATCGATATGCGTTGTAGAAAAAGGGGCGGAAGTCGGCTCACACATTATCTCAGGAGCCCTATTTGAAACGACGGCTCTCGATGAACTGTTTCCCGACTGGCAAAGCATGAATGCCCCACTGCAAACCCGGGTCAAGCAAGATGAGTTTTTGTACCTCACCACAGAAAACAACCACGTAGTGGTGCCCGGTTTCGCGACGCCTGAACCGATGAAAAACAGTGAAGACAATTATGTAATTAGCCTGGCTGAGCTGTGCCGCTGGCTTTCGGAACAAGCAAGCGAGCTGGGTGTCGAGATCTTCCCTGGCTTTCCTGCGGCTAACGTCAACATTGATGCCAACGGCGCGGTCAGCGGCATCACCACCACTGACATGGGGCTGGATAAAAACGGACAGCCTAAAAGCAACTTCGAACCTGGAATTAACCTCAATGCCAAGTACACCATTTTTGCTGAAGGCTCGCGTGGGCACTTAGGTAAACAGCTGATTGAACATTATCACCTTGATGCAGGCAAACAGCCACAGCACTACGCCATCGGTTTGAAAGAGATCTGGGAAGTGCCGAACGCCTCACCCGGACAGGTCATTCACGCTGCAGGCTGGCCTCTGCGCGAAGAACAAGCCACCGGTGGCAGCTTTCTTTATCATCTGGACGACAAACATATCGCGGTCGGCCTGATTGTCGATCTTAACTACCGCAATCCTTACCTCAGCCCGTTTGATGAGTTCCAGCGCCTCAAGCATCACCCCGTTTTTCGTCAGCATCTCAAAGACGGCCAACGCATTGCGTACGGAGCTCGGGCCATCACCAAAGGCGGATTGTCTTCGTTGCCAAAACAGCAGTTCCCCGGAGGGGTGCTGGTCGGTTGTGATGCTGGCACGCTGAATGGTGCAAAGATCAAAGGGAATCACACCGCAATGAAATCCGGTATGCTGGCCGCAGAGGCAGTGTATGACGCTCTGGAAGCCGGTCACGTCCACTCTGAACCGGATTATCAGGGCAAATTTGAAGCGTCATGGTTATACCAGGAGTTACACAGCACCCGTAATTTCGTCCCTGCTATTCATAAGTTTGGCAGCCTGTGTGGCGGCGCGTTGGCGGCATTCGAGCATAACTTCTGGAAACCCGTATTCAAACACTCGTTTCCACGCACGCTAACCGATAAACGCCCTGATCATTCCAAGCTTATGGAAAAAAACCAGTTTCAACCGATTGAGTACCCTAAACCAGATGGCATCCTCAGTTTTGACAAACCCTCGTCGGTGTACCTGTCCGGCACTCAGCATGAGGAGAATCAACCTTGTCACTTGGTGCTCAGTGATCCAAATATCCCGGTCGATTCCAATCTTCCGCGGTTTGATGAACCGGCTCAGCGTTACTGCCCGGCGGGCGTGTACGAAATCGTCATGCACGACAATGCGCCGGCGCTGCAGATTAATGCCGCTAACTGCGTACACTGTAAAACCTGCGACATTAAAGATCCGGCGCAAAACATCAACTGGGTGCCACCGGAAGGCGGTGGCGGGCCGAATTATCAGAGCATGTAAACGCGATCAAAAAAGCCTCTCAATTGAGAGGCTTTTTTCTGGGTAAGCCAGACAACATCAGTTCGGCTGTTTGCTTAACACGCGGTCAATGTCCGCCGCGCTATGACGTTCTGGCACCTGCTCCCACTCCTCTCCCCATGAGCGGTTAACGATGCGACCACGCTTTACAGCCTCACGTTCTGCGATCTCTTTTGCCCAGCGCAGAACGTTAGGATAGCTTTCCACATCCAGAAATTCTGCCGCATCGTAGGCGTTGCCCAAAGCCACGTTTCCATACCAGGACCAAATCGCAATATCAGCAATACTGTACTCATCACCCGCCACGTAATGGGTTTTCGCCAGTTGTTTATCCAACACATCCAATTGACGCTTGGCTTCCATCGCAAAACGGTTGATCGGGTATTCAAACTTCTCAGGTGCGTAGGCATAGAAATGGCCAAAACCACCACCGAGGTATGGCGCAGAGCCTTGCAGCCAGAACAACCAGTTCATCACCCGGGTGCGAGCGGTCAGTTCTGTCGGCAGCAAGTGACCAAACTTTTCCCCCAGATAGAACAGGATATTGCCAGATTCGAACACATTTACAGGCTCGTCACCTGAGCGGTCGACCATAGCAGGGATTTTCGAGTTTGGATTGACATCAACAAAACCTGAACCAAACTGGTCCCCTTCACCGATACGGATCAGATAGGCATCGTACTCGGCTTCTTTCACCCCAAGAGCCAACAGCTCTTCCAGCATGATCGTGACTTTCTGACCGTTCGGCGTGCCCATTGAGTAGAGCTGAATAGGATGTTGGCCGACGGGCAGTTCCTGTTCATGTCTGGCACCTGAATCCGGGCGGTTGATGCTCGCCCACTGACCGCCGTTCTCAGTATCCATCTTCCAGACTTTTGGTGGTGTGTATTCGTTTGCCATCGTTTTTCCTTATCTGTTTTAGGGATCGACTTAATCTATATCTGGGCAAAATTGCTAGATAAAACCCCCACCTCATCATTTGGTTAGAACAAACGGTTATGGGTAGGGATATGAAGATATAAGACAGGCGCAGACCGGCTTTTCTTTCGCGAAAAAGCCGACGACAAGATGTATTTAGTTTGGGCCGCACATGTTAGTTAATTGCTGAATCATCTGGCGCTGGGTGATGACGCCTTTATAGCGTCCTTCTTCCACTACCACCACAGGTAAACTGAGCCGGTTGCTGCGCACAAGTTCGATCAATTCTGACATCGGCATGCTCTTTTCAACTCTGGGGAAATGCACATTCATGACTCCCGCTACAGGTTTGTTCCAGATCGCCGCTTCTTTCGAGGTTTCGAGTTTGGTGCCCATGGCTGGCGTCAGATGCAGGTTAAGTGTCGGGCGGTCGATCAAACCAACACACTCTCCCCGATTGATCACCGGCAGCACCTCAGCTTCCAACGAGCGCTGATACTCGTATGCAAGTGAAATTGGTTCTCCCGGATCCATATGAGGCAGATTTTTTTCGGCCAGCGTCATCACATCCGCTCCTCCTGATGCATCTCCACACGCAGGTTCGTCATAATTGCAATGCGTAACTAACTTAATCCGCTCGTGTACCTCCGCCAATGAGCGTTTCAGCTCATCCATTTCCAGCGGATGGGAAAAAACATAACCTTGCATATAATCCACGCCAAGGTAAGCCAATAACTGAGCTTCTTCAAGCGTTTCAACCCCTTCTGCAATCACTTCGATGTGGTATTTGTGGCACAACTGAATCAGGAGTTTAACCACCTGATGATGGGTTCCGGACTCGCTGAAATTTCGGAAGAAACTGCGGCTGATTCTGAGCAGATCAAAACACCCCGACTCCAGATAATAGGCAATGTCAAACCCCATGCCCATGTCATCCAGCGCTACTCGTGTCCCCTTATCTTTGAGTCTGGGTAGGACTTCCCGAAATTCAAACGGCTTTGAGTTGGGTTTGAGTTCATTCACATCAATCACGATCTGTGACATATCCAGATCCACCGACGTGGCAAGGAATTCAACAAAATCAAATAATAAGCCGATATTTTCACTGGTGTTGGGCGACAGATTGACGTTGATAAAGTTACCTTCTTCACGCAGCTGACTGACAAAATCGGTAAAACTCTTCTGGTACACCATCAGGTCGATTTCAGACACCAGATCCAGCTCTTCGGCGATGCCAATCATCTCTCGGGTATCGGCTTTGAGTTGTTCTGTTGATGGAAAGCGACACAGCGCCTCATAACCTGCGATCTGCCAGGTTCTGGCATTGATAATGGGCTGATAAGTCACGCGCAGTGCACTGTTTCGGATCACCTGTTGGAGATAGTTCTCCAACACACGCTCGCGTTTAAGTTGGGCTTGTAACGTCGTGCTAAAAAAGCACAGGTGCTGCGTACCATCATCACCAGTGTTAGACATCGTCGCCTGTATCGCGTGAACCACAGCGCTGGCAACCGTATCACTGTCATGACCAAGCGCGGAAATGCCAATGCAGCATTTTTTCGCAGCCTGATGCGCTTTCGGACTGTAGGCCATGAGTTCATCGAAGAAATTTTTGATCACCTGACACATCTGGCGAAACTGATTCTGGCCAGAAAAGGAAGGTTCGCACAGCGAGGCAAGGTAAAGATTACTTTGCACTTTAGCGAATAAGCGCACGCATTTCAGTGACAGCGCCCGACTCTCAAACTTTTCCACATCAGAGGCATCGGCGCTGAACTTAAATGCCACCACCAGATTCAGGCAGCGGTATTTCATGTCTTTGATTTGCGCTTCAGCCGACGCAATAAACGAATCTTTCGAGTGGAGCTGATACTTATCAACGGATCCGGTGTTAGATACGAGCTTTTCCATGTGCTACTCCTGCTCAACCGCTCAACTGAAGCCATTACACTATAAGTTTAATATGACACTTTAAGTTTAATGGCAGAACCCAACCTTTGCGAAATCAGTGGCATAATTAAACGACAAAACGGGCTATAACTATCGTGACGCAGCGCTCTTTTTGACCAATAGGTTTTTCGCCATTTATGCAGAGCACTGCGCGTGCGCCTTCCCTCTGCTTGTGATATCGCGATGCTTAACGTAACGCCTTGATTTCATGACAAGGCTGATGCGCAAGAAATCCTGTCACTACGGCCGCGACCTGTTGTTTGATCTCTGGCTTGCCGTAGTCGGACATGTCCATATGTTTCGAATCCGGGATGGTGACAATGCATCCGTCATATTGCTGTTGCTCGTTGTCACTGAGCAATACCTCTGCCGCGGTCGGATACTCCGTCGCACGCAGTGACAATACCCGTACATCTGAACGTTTCGGCAAGCTGACCCGTCGGTGGTCGAGTGTGATCACCGCAGAAACATAAGGCTGGTTTTCGTTGGCCAGCCACGCAGAAATATCACCGCCGTTAGAGTGACCGATCAACGTGAGGTGATCAAATTGGTACTCTGGAAATTTTTTGGCTAACTCACGTTGCAGGTAGTCCAGTGTTTGTGCTCCTCTACGCCAGTTTTCGATCCGGGTTTGATACAGGTCGCCCGTCCGCGATAGCGGCGGATCATTCTCTAGCTCATGATCGACAGCAACGGTCAGATACCCCTGAGTATTCAGTGGCTCAGAAAGAAATTGATACTGCTGATAAGGCACCCGATACCCTGCGCTGATAACGGCCACCGGACACGGTGAGGTCACCAGGCAAGATGATGGGTCAGTCGGATAGCCGATGGTCACAGGAATTACACGCTCTCGTTGACCATCTATTATATTGAGTGTGTCCGCCTGTGTTGCGAACGCTGCCAGAGTCAGCAGCAAACCTGCGAATGTACGCATGCCTTACCTATATAGTTAATGATCTATCAACAGATCAGTATTTGAGTTGGTTGTCCTCAAGCCACTGTTCCCAGTTGGTTATACCGAACTTTTTCTTGGCCGAAAAGACGTCCAGCGCAAGCAACAATCCGGTCGCGACACCAAAAAACAGTGATGAATAACACTGTCCGAGTGTGATCCCCTGCAACTGCCAGACGGACAAGAACATGATCACTCCCCATGACACCGTCCCGAGCACGCTCTGCCACAAAAACAGCTTCCACGGCGATTCAAATAATCTTGGCCGATACTGTTTGCCCGGAATACTCGCCAACCAACACGGATAGGGCCTGACAAGGCGCTCACTGACACCTTTGATCTTGAGATATTCCTGAATAAATTCACTTTTTTGCATATAGTCACCTCGATAGAACAGGATTCTAACGGGCAGCCTTGAACAACAAAGCGCATATACTGAAATTTGTGAAGTTCTATCCAGTGATCGTTCTGTGTATCAACAATCGAAACACTGTGTCAGGTTAGGTGCTGTTCAACTAGGAGACATCACCTCACAATCAGCGCTGACGGTTGTACTCCGCCGCCCTGCGAATCAGTGACTGAAATGCCAGAGCATCTAATTCACCACCTTCAGCAATATCAATCGCCCGGCGAGCTTTGCCCTCCAGACTGGCATTAAACAGTTGCTGAGGATCGTCAATAGCAGCACCATTGAGAAATGTCAGTTTGACTTTCTCCTTATAGGATTCTCCGGTACAGATCATGCCGTCTTGTGACCAGACAATCACGCCCAGTGGATTACTGGGTTTTATCCATTTACACTCTTCTTTAACCTCAGGAAGCGCTTCGTGAATCAGCGTCCTCAATTGGCTAAGACATTCGCCGCGCCAATCACCGAGTGAAGCAATCTTGGTATCCACACTGCTGGCATACCGATTAGAACCAGAATCATTTTGCATTACGCTTTCCCCTCTGTCTCAACCTGGTAGTGGTAACCTATCGTCTGCGCAATAACCTGAAAGCCATACTTCGTGACAATCGGACGGCTCATATCGGACGCATCGATGATCAAATATCGTTTTCCGCGCGCTTTTGCCTCAGCAATACGTGCATTCAACATCGCGGTGTAATAGCCCTGCCCACGAAACGCTTCCAGTGTGCTGCCGCCCCAAATCCCACCAAATGGACTGTTTGGCGTAAAGATGATCCACGCCGATGCAACCGGTGTTCCTTCCACATACACCACGTAGATCGAGATCATCTCTGGTGACAGTCGCTTCATATTCAGCAAATACGCAAACTGGCCATCGAAGTTCTGTCCCCAAACCTGCTCCTGAACGGTAATGGCATCGCGTATGCCACCTTCTTCGGTGACGTCCGTCACGGTGATGCTCTGGGGAGGCACGGATGGCACGAGTAATAAGTCCAGAGCCATGAATGTTTCTGCTTCGGCCGGCACAAAACCGTGCTCGATTAACCGCATACCTATGTCTGAGGGAGAATCCGTCGAATAGGTCTTCCACTCAAAATTACGTTTACAACGGGTAAAAAACTCAATTTCCTGCTGAATGAACGGCCCGGCTTGGTGTGAAGAAAAATCAAAAAAAGAAATGAAACTGCCGTATTCCGTATCCGAGACAAACTTAACCAAGTGTGGTGCAACAATGATCTCACCACCCGCTGGCGTTAATTGCCGACGCTCAAACTGGTTATATGCCTGCATGATCTGCGCTGTATCCATTAATGGGAACTCCCTTTCACACCAATTCTCGGCCTCAGTTTAATACATCACTGCTCTGACTCTGCCATCAACTTGTGAAACGCATGTAAGTTCTGATCTTTAAATAACATCGTCCAGGCTTCTAACACTGGCTGAGTGTAGACATTCAGTTTGCGGAAAATTTCGACGGCAAACTCGATAGGAGCGACACCGCCCGCCGTTATGATCAAATCAGAACTGACAGCCGGTTGCTGCCGATAATGAGCGCTGCCCTGATAGCCGGTCATCTCCAGATACGCAGCGGCGTTACTGGTGTGTGGCACATTGTCGAGTAAACCTTTCTTCGCCAGCGCTACCGTCGCGCCACAAATGGCGGCGACCGGAACGCCCTCTGCCACACACTGAACGGCTTTGTCGGCAAAATCAGAGATCCCGTCAGATTCAGCGCTATCTCCGCCCGGAAGGATCAGCATTTTCGCCTGTTTGATTTGCAAGTCGCCTAAGCAGAGATCGGGCAGAATCCGAATTCCACCTTTGGTGGTGGCCGGCTCTAAAGTGCGCCCCACCGTTTTGACTGTAATACTGCCAGGATGCTGCTGAAACTCTTTGGAGTTGAGATGAGCCATGACATAACCGTACTCCCAGTCGGCCATGGTGTCGTACACTGCCAAATAAACTGTTCCGCTTTCCATTGCGTTTTCCTTGTTGAATTGGGCCAAAGTGAGGGCCAAAACAGCCCTCTTCGTATGACTGGCTTTTATGATATCGATTGAATATCGATTCGCCCAGCGATATTTTACTGCCCATCACAAACACAAAAACGCTGACCAGACAGATCAGCGTTTTGCGTCACTCATCGTGAGAGCAAAGCTACATCCTCATGCCACCATCCACTTCCAGAACACGCCCGGTAAAGTAGTCGTTTTCGAAAATGTACTTTGCCGCGTGGGCAATTTCAGCCGCCTCGCCCATCCGGCCGATCGGAATCATTTTCTGTAAACGCTCGATCGCCTCAGGTTTGAGTTGGTTTGCCATTGCGGTATGCACCACCCCGGGGGCGATGGCCGCCGCCCGAATGCCATAGCGAGACAGTTCCTTCGCCCAGGTCGTGGCCATGGTCGCCACGGCAGCTTTCGACGCAGCGTAGTTTGTCTGGCCGATGTTCCCTGCCCGGGCAACACTGGAGATGTTAATGATGACGCCTTTGCGCTGGGTTGCAATCATACGCGCGGCGGCTTCCCGACCACAAAGAAAGGTGCCGTTCACGTTGACTTGCATGACGGTATTAAACTGCTCCAGCGGCATCTTAGTCATTTCACCATCTTTCACTTTGATCAACATGCCATCGCGCAAGATACCTGCGTTGTTAATTAAGCCGTCCAACTGACCAAAGTCCGCGACAATCTCATCGAACACTTGCTCAACCTGGCTTTCATCCGTTACATCGACCGGATAAATATTGGCTTTGACACTGAGCATATGACATTGCTCCTGAGTACGTCGCAGACCCTCTTCATTCACATCCAACAGCGCCAACTGCGCCCCCTCGTGCGCCAGAGTAATCGCCATCATCTGACCCAATCCCTGGCCGGCGCCGGTAATCGCAATAACACTTTCATTCAGATTCATTTGTGCTCTCCCTGTTTTGCCCGGTAAAACTCAAACAGGCTCGAGAAATCCAGTTCGTCGTTGCCGTTGGCATTGTGCATTGCGTACAGATTGCGCGCCAGCGCTCCCATTGGAATCGACGACTGACTTTTCAGCGCCGCCTCCATACCAAGCCCCAGATCTTTTAACATCAATTTACTCATGAAGCCGGGTTGATACTGATGGCTTGCTGGTGCGTTCTCCATAACGCCGGGGCACGGGTTATACAATTCCAACGCCCAGTTGCGCCCGGAGCTTTGCAGCATGATGTTGGACAATACGGTCGGATCGAGACCATTTTCTATTCCGAGGTTCAACGCTTCACAGGTTCCCGACATCAGAATACCCAGCATCAGATTGTTGCAGATCTTCGACATCTGACCATCACCCGCTTTCCCGGCATGGAAGATATTCTTACCCATATGGCGTAAGATCGCTTCTGCTTCAGAAAACGCCGAATCGGTACCACCGACAATAAACGTCAGCGTGCCGGCCTGCGCGCCAGCCACCCCCCCAGAAACAGGGGCATCCACAAAATCCAGCCCTTTCTTTTCAGCCTCTGCCGCAACAATGCGGGCCGATTCCGGATCGATGGTGGATGAATCAATCAGGAACGTATGCTCACTCACCAGATTCAGTAACCCGATGCCACCGGAATGATCACCCAGATAGACGGATCGAACATGCTGACCGGCAGGTAGCATGGTGACGACCACATCGACCCCCTGCACGACCTCTTCCAGTGTGGTGGCAGATTCCGCCCCCCAAGATTCCAGCGCCGCAACCGCCGCGCTATTGAGGTCAAACACCCGGACCGGATGGCCTGCCGAAAGCAGGTTCTGAGCCATCGGTGCACCCATATTACCCAGACCGATAAATGCAATTTTCTTCATTTCGTGCCTCCTGGCTGAAAAATTAGATGTTTTGACCCAATTGACTCAAGGGATGAGTTTCCGGCGTCCACAAGGAAGTAAACAAGGTGTCTATCACACTGAGTTCTACATCATCAATGGACTTGTACATCCAGTCGGGTTGGCCATCTTTATCAATGAGTCTGGCGCGTACGCCTTCCTTAAACTCGCCCAATACCGCACTGCGCACCGACAGCGTCAGTTCCTGACGAAAACAATCCGGCAGAGATAACGAGTGACATTGTGTCACTTGGCGGTGGCAGATGTGAGCTGTGATCGGGCTGCCCTCTGCAAAGGTTTTTTTCGCCGCGGCGAGCCAGTGGCTGTCGCCTTCAATCATCATGATATTGTCCTGGATGATACCGAGATCCGAGGCACTGCATGCACTGATGATCCGTTCACGAAATGGTTTGAGCTGGCTAACCGGCATGTTGTCAATGAACTGACGCGACAAACTCTCAAGAATATCGGTCACCACCGCGTGTTGGTTCGCACCACATTGCCAGACATAGTTTTGCAGGCTTTCGAGTAACGGGTCTTTGTGCTCCGCCAGTAAAAAGTGATCGGCAAGATGAATATCCAACGCATCCGAGGCGTTCACTACCGCGCCAGTCAGGCCGAGGAACAATCCAATCCCTGGCTCCAACCGGTTGAGAAACCAGGTACCGCCGACATCAGGGTACAATCCGATACTGATTTCTGGCATTGCGAGCCGCGATTTGGGCGTCACGACTTTGTGGCTGGAGGCCATAAACAGCCCCATGCCCCCCCCCATGACAATGCCGTCTCCCCAGGCGATCACTGGCTTCTTATATGTGTGAATCAGATAATCGGTTTGATACTCAACGCTGAAATAGCGGGTACAAAACTCTTCAATGATGGCTTTGGGCTCTTCACACATCACCTGATGCATCGTGCGAACGTCCCCACCCGCGCAAAACGCTTTTTCTCCGCTACCGAGCAGAACCACGCACACAATCTGTTTGTCGTCCTGCCACTTTTCCAACTGAGCCTTGAGCTGCACCAGCATGTTGAGCGTAAGTGCATTGAGCGACTGTGGATTATCCAGCGTTGCCACCCCAACTCTGAATTCTCCCTGGCTGCATTGCAGCTCTGCGAAACTGACTTGATCAGTCATACGACCTCCTGAAAGCTGTCTGCTTGTTCTTGTCCTGATGTAAACAGCCTCTGGCTATCTGTTTTTCCACGCCGGCTTACGTTTTTGCAAGAATGCCTGAACCCCTTCCGTTTGATCTTCGGTATCAAACAATCGGACAAACAACTCGCGCTCTTTTACCAGACCCTGGCCTTGCGATTCGTAACGGTTGTTCTGGATTAATGTCTTGCAAGCGCTGACCGACGACGGTGATTGACTGGCAACGGATTCCGCCAGTGCTACGGCTACGTCTAACGCTTGGCCTTTAGGCACCACTTCTTCGACCAGCCGAATGGCGAGCGCTTTGTGTGCGTTAACCTGTTCGCCACACAAAATGATGCGTTTCGCCCAGCCTTCTCCGACTAACGCCGTGAGATTCTGTGTTCCGCCCGCACAGGGCAGCAAACCAACTTTCGCTTCAGGAAGCGCCATCATTGCTTGTTCTTCCGCTATACGGATATCGCACGCCAGCGCCACCTCCAGCCCACCTCCCATCGCGTAGCCGTTGATCGCCGCAATAGAAACGCCACGAAACCCTGACAAAGTTTCAAAAGCCTGACCAAAAGTGTGCGCCATTTCAGACGCGACCGTTTTATCGCCGTCAGCAAACAGCTTCAGATCGGCTCCAGCTGAAAAAAACTTCTCGCCCTGGCCGGTGATCACCAGTGCGTACACCTCTCTATTTTCATTGAGACATTCCACCAATTGTTTCAGCTCATTGAGGCTTTGCGCCGTCCAGGTGTTGGCCGGTGGATTATTGATGGTGACAATAGCAACGTGATTCTGAATCTGGGACTGAATCGTCTGCTCATTATATTGTGACATCGTGTTATCCCTTCTGACGTTATAAGATTTCAGCTTCATCCATGAGTAAGCGACGGGCAATAATGAGACGCATGATTTCATTGGTACCTTCCAGAATCTGGTGCACACGCACATCGCGGAAGTAGCGCTCCATCGGGTATTCACGGATATAACCATAGCCGCCATAGAGCTGTAGCGCCTCATCACACACTTTGAACCCGACGTCTGTCGCAAAGCGTTTGGCCATGGCGCAATACGCCGTCGCCTGAGGATCGCCCCGATCCAGCTTACTGGCGGCGTAACGCACCATCTGGCGTGCGGCTACCAACTCGGTCGCCATGTCCGCTAACTTGAACTGCAAGCCTTGAAACTGAGCCAGGTTTTTACCAAACTGTTTGCGCTCCTGCATATATTGCGTGGCATGATTCAATGCCTGTTGCGCCGTGCCAACCGAGCAGGTGGCGATATTGATGCGTCCGCCATCCAGCCCTTTCATCGCGAACGTAAAGCCTTGCCCTTCTTCGCCCATCAGATGGCTGGCGGGAATTTTCACATTATCGAACGTAATCGCTCGGGTCGGCTGACTGTTCCATCCCATTTTAGGCTCTCTGCGGCCGTACGTGATGCCTTCCGCATTCGCCGGGACCACAAAGGCAGAAATGCCTTTCGGTGACGCATCTCCGGTCCGCGCCATCACGACCAACACGTCGGTATCACCAGCGCCAGAGATGAACGTCTTCGCGCCATTGAGGACATAACCATCACCTTCTTTGCGGGCTGATGTAGTCAACGAGGCGGCGTCAGATCCGGCGTTCGGTTCAGTCAGACAATATGATCCCAACCATTCACCCGTCACCAATTTAGGACAGATATCGTCTTTCACTTCTGGCATCGCAAAGCTGGCGATCATCCAGGTCACCATGTTGTGTATGGTCATAAATGCCGTGGTCGATGTGCATCCCATGGCCAACTGCTCAAACACAATAGAGGCATCCAGCCGACTCAAAGCCAGCCCCCCTTGTTCCTCCGGGGTATACAAGCTCAGAAAACCGAGTTCCCCCGCTTCTCTGAGTACGTCTTTAGGGAAAATATGCTGTTCATCCCATTCAGCCGCCATTGGGCTGAGCCGTTCTGTGGCAAACTGGCGCGCCGTGTCGGCAAACGCGCGCTGATCTTCATTCAGTTCAAAATCCATATGTTGCTCCGCTGTAAGCGCAATCCTGTTTCAGTACTTATCGCAAGTGAATCGTCAGATTGGGTCCGGATGGAATGTCATCCTCGAACCAGCGCGACGTGACGGTTTTGGTCTCGGTGTAAAAACGTACCGCCTGCTTGCCATACGCATGCAAATCACCATAAAAACTGCCGCGCCATCCGGTGAAAGAGAAAAAGGGCAATGGCACCGGGATCGGTACGTTGATACCGACCTGACCTACCTGAATGTTGTGTTGATATTTGCGCGCCGCAGCGCCACTGGCGGTAAAAATGGACGTACCGTTGCCGTATGGATTGCGGTTGACCAACTCAATGGCGTCTTCCAGGCTGTCGACTTCAATACACACCAGCACCGGACCGAAAATTTCCTGCTGATAAATCGACATTTCTGTCGTCACACCACGAAACAGCGTCGGCCCTACCCAGTTACCGTTTGGCAAACCTTCCACAACACACTCACTGCCGTCGAGTTCGCAGACTGCGCCCTGATCTTTCCCTTCCTGTATCAGTTTGAGGACGCGTTCGCGCGCCTGTTGACTAATGAGTGGTCCATACGCTGCGTGCTCATCGTCCCAGCGGCCCGGTTTCATTTTGGCCATGGCCGTTTTCAGATCCGGAATCCAATCTTTGGCACCATCCACAAACACCGCGACTGAAATCGCCATACAGCGCTGTCCGGCAGCGCCGACCGACGCCCCCACCAGGTTATTGATCACCTGCTCTTTGTTGGCATCCGGCATGATCACCATGTGATTTTTTGCCCCGGCAAACGCCTGAACACGCTTAAAGTTTTGAGTGCCCGTCTGGTAGATATAGCGGGCAACAGGCACCGAACCGACAAAAGAAATTGCCCGAATGTCCGGATGCTCAAGCAAATAATCGACCTGCTCCTTACGGCCGTGAACCACCTGGAGTACCCCTTCAGGTGCGCCCGCCCGCTCAAACAATTGCGCAAGACGAATCGAGGTGAGTGGTACCTGTTCAGAGGGTTTCAGCACAAATGTGTTGCCGCAGGCAATCGCCAGTGGAAACATCCACAGCGGAATCATGGCCGGAAAATTGAACGGCGTGATACCACAACACACCCCCAGCGGCTGGGTTATCGAATAGGTGTCGATGTCTGTCGCGACATTCTCGACCATTTCGCCCATCATGTTGGATGCGATGTTGCCCGCCTGCTCGACAACTTCAATGCCCCGCCAGACATCCCCTTTAGCATCGGCGATGGTTTTGCCGGTTTCCTGTGACAGCAAGGTCGCCAGTTCTTCGTGATGCTCTTTGAGCAGATGTTGATAGCGCAGCATCAAACGGGCGCGCTCCGGTACGGCCACGTTTTTCCACTTTTCAAACACGGTCGCCGCATTGCGGATGGCTTCTTCCATCTCGCTCTGGGTGGCACACGGCAATTTCGCAATGGCTTCGTTGGTCGCCGGGTTGGTCACCTCAACCCATTCCGTCGCCTGAGACTGACGAAACTCACCACCAATAAACAGGGGAACTGACTCAATCATAACTGGATCCTTATTCGTCCATGTTGGCCGACCTGTACCACGTGGCCGGTACTCGTTTCATTTACAGGGGAATTTCTATGCCGACTGCCGTCGCTTCACCGCCGCCAATGCAGAGCGAAGCCACACCACGCATGACTTTTTTCTTGGTTGGGTCGCCGTCTGTTCCCAGCGACTGCAATTGACGCAAACTGTGGATCAGAGAGACCAGAATACGGGCGCCACTGGCGCCTATCGGATGGCCGAGTGCACATGCGCCACCTTTGACGTTGACTTTGTCTTCGTCCAGAGCAAGGTGTTGCACCGCGATCTGCGCCACGACCGCAAAAGCTTCGTTGATCTCCCAGAGATCCACTTCATCCACCGACCAGTCCAGTTCGGACAGCAAGTGTTCAATGGCGTACACTGGTGCCAGAGTAAATTCAGCCGGTTTGCGGGCATGGGTCGCGTGCCCTTTGATGATGGCTAAAGGTTCCAGCCCGTGATGCATGGCAGTTTCCGCGTCCATGACCACCAGCGCGGCCGCGCCGTCCGCAATGGCGCTGGAATTGGCTGGTGTGATGGTACCGTTGGCAGCGAACGCCGGACGTAACGTGGGTATTTTTTCAGGCTTAATCGATTGGGGGTGTTCGTCATAATCGAGCAGGATTTGCGAGCCCGACTTGGCATCACTGACATCAACCGGCGCCATTTCGTCGGCAAACAGGTGCTGACGCTGCGCATCCATTGCACGCGATGCCGATTTTAGTGCCCACTCATCCATCTGCTCTCTGGTGAAGTGGAGACGATAAGCGATTTGCTGTGCGTAAACCCCCATCAGCTCTCCCTCATAAGCATCTTGCAGCCCATCGAGAAACAAATGATCGTAGGTGGTTTTATGCCCCATGCGCATCCCGCCGCGCGCTTCTTTCAGCAAATACGGCGCATTGGTCATGCTTTCCATTCCGCCGGCTATCACGCAGTGGGTTGAGCCCGCTCTAATCAAATCGTGGGCCAGCATGACCGCTTTCATGCCCGAGCCGCAGACCTTATTCAGCGTGGTACAACCGACCGATTGAGGTAAACCCGCCCCTAATGCGGCTTGGCGCGCAGGGGCCTGACCACACCCGGCAGGCAATACGCAGCCCATCAGCACTTCACTGACCATTTCCGGAGGTAACGTTATTGAATCCATCGCCGCTTTGATGGCATGTTGCCCCAGTTGCGGTGATGAGAATGCGCTCAGTTTTCCCTGAAAGCGCCCTATCGGCGTCCTTTTTGCCGACACAATCCATATGGTGTTTTCCATGACCCGTCCTCATTGGCGAACGTTGGGTTCACAGCACCGGGATCATTACTCAGGCTTTACCACTCAATACAACAGACCGGCATTTCGCCGATACAAGCCTGGACTGCAATCGCATGCGACCATGAATCCACACTGTGATTTCTTGACGTTTACGTAAGCATAGCACTAACATTTACGTAAACGTAAAGAAACAGACTGACAACATTTAAATCTCTTGTCTGAATGAGTGTCAGCAGATTTGAACACGTTTTAAATTTTCGTCGCCACACAGCTGGAGGGCATGATCAGGTGGAAACGTACAAAATCAGTGAACTGGCCAAAGAGTTCGATATCACGACCAGAAGCATCCGTTTCTATGAGGATATGGACCTGATCCACCCAACCCGTCAAGGCAAAATCAGGATCTATCAACGGCGCGACAAAATTCGCCTGAAACTGATCCTTCGCGGCAAGCGGCTGGGGTTTTCTCTGGCTGAAATCCGCGAATTGTTTGAGCTTTACGACACCAATCAATGTGACACCCAGCTACTGAAAATGCTGTCCATCATCGATGAGAAACAGGCGACGTTACAACGGCAGATGGATGACATCAATGTGGTAATGAGTGAACTCAATGCTGCCAGGGAGCGCTGTCATCAGGCGCTCAACCGTTCCGAATCGGGCTGAACTTCCGCCGGAAAACATGAAGCCGTTCTTTTAAAGATTCATACAGCCCAGTAATCATCAACAAGCACAACCCAAGAGCATCCGGCCATACGCCGATGCTCTCAGGAGGCGTTATGAAAGTGGATTACCAACCGCTGAACTTTGGTCTTGGGGAAACCATCGACCTGCTCAGAGAACACGTCAATGCATTCGCGGCGCAACACATTGCACCCATCGCCGCTCAGATCGACAAGGATAATCAGTTCCCCAACCCATTGTGGCCATTATTGGGTGAAATGGGGCTGCTCGGCGTCACCGTCAGTGAAACCTACGGCGGTGCTGGAATGGGTTATCTGGCTCACGTCGTCGCAATGGAGGAAATCAGCCGAGCCTCGGCCTCTGTCGCGCTCAGTTACGGCGCGCATTCCAACCTGTGCGTCAACCAGATTTTCCGTAACGGTAACGACGAACAAAAAGCCAAATACCTGCCTAAACTGGTTGACGGCACGCACGTCGGTGCACTAGCGATGAGCGAAGCCAACTCTGGCTCCGATGTGGTCAGCATGCAACTTAAAGCGGAACGCACCGAAGGCGGCTATCGGCTAACTGGCAATAAAATGTGGATCACTAATGGCCCGGATGCTGATGTTTTGGTGGTGTACGCCAAGACCGAGCCCCAGGCAAAATCACGAGGTATTACGGCATTTATTATCGAGCGGGGCTTTACCGGATTCAGTCATGCTCAGAAACTCGACAAACTGGGCATGCGAGGCTCGAACACTTGCGAACTGGTGTTTGATCGCTGCTTTGTGCCAGACGCGAACGTACTCGGTAAGGTTAATCAGGGTGTAGAAGTATTGATGAGCGGTCTCGATTACGAGCGGGTGGTGCTCGCGGCAGGCCCGCTTGGCATCATGCAAGCTTGCATCGATCTTGTTCTTCCTTACATCCATGACCGGAAACAGTTCGGTCAGTCGATCGGCGAGTTTCAGTTGGTGCAGGCAAAAGTTGCCGACATGTACACCAGAATGAACGCCGCGCGCGCTTACGTGTACACCGTGGCGGCCGCGTGTGATCGCGGCGAAGTCACTCGTAAAGACGCCGCTGGTGCAATTCTCTACAGCGCCGAACTGGCCACACAAATGGCGCTCGACGCGATTCAGTTGCTGGGAGGTAACGGTTACATCAACGAGTTTGCCGCCGGACGCCTGCTGCGAGACGCCAAGTTGTATGAAATTGGTGCCGGCACTTCCGAGATCAGGCGAATTTTGATTGGCCGGGAACTGTTTGAGCAGTCCCGGTAACGAATAACCCCATTTAATGGCATAGTGGAAAGGACGATTCATGGCCATCATTCAAACCAAAGCCAAGCTGCATGACGACCTGTTTGTCACCAACCAAAAAGTCATGGCTGAACTGGTTGAACAACTGTATTCAGACATCGAAATCATCCGTCAGGGTGGCGGACCTGCCGCGCTGGAACATCAACGCAAAAAAGGCAAACTTCCGGTACGCGAGCGCATTGCGGCTTTGCTCGACAAAGACAGTGAGTTTCTGGAAATCGGTCAGTTTGCCGCCTGGCGTGTCTACGAGGAATCTGTGCCCTGTGCCGGAGTTGTGGCCGGCATCGGCACCATTGAGGGAATCGAGTGCATGGTGATTGCCAACGATCCGTCAGTCAAAGGTGGCACGTATTATCCACTTACCGTCAAAAAGCACCTTCGTGCTCAGGAGATCGCGCAGCGTTGTCGCCTGCCTTGTGTGTATCTGGTCGACTCAGGTGGTGCCAACTTGCCTCATCAGGCCGAAGTGTTCCCGGACAAAGAACATTTTGGCCGGATCTTTTTTAACCAGGCTCGCATGTCCGCACAGGGCATCCCTCAGATCTCCGTAGTCCTCGGCCTGTGCACTGCAGGCGGAGCCTACATTCCTGCGATGGCTGACGTGTCGATCATCGTCAAAGAGCAAGGCACCATCTTCCTTGCAGGACCTCCTTTGGTCAAAGCCGCTACCGGTGAAATCGTAACCGATGAGGAGTTGGGTGGCGCTGACGTGCATTGCAAGAAATCGGGAGTCGCCGACTATTATGCGCTCAATGAAGAGCATGCACTGACGCTGGCGCGCCAAGCAGTAATCAGCAGCAACGAACTCCCCGCAGCCTCTCCCCCTCACGAAGTGTTACCACCACGCTACCCGGCGGAAGACATGTACGGCATCGTTAACGCCAATTTACGTCTCTCTTTTGATGTGCGTGAAATCATTGCTCGCCTGGTGGATGATTCTAACTTTGATGAATTTAAAGCCTTATATGGCACAACACTGGTGTGTGGGTTTGCCCGGCTACATGGTTACCCGATTGGGATCGTCGCCAATAACGGAATTCTGTTTTCCGAGTCTGCACAAAAAGGGGCACATTTTATCGAACTGTGTGCCAAGCGAAAAATTCCGTTGCTGTTTTTACAAAACATCACCGGGTTTATGGTCGGCAAAAAAATGGAATCGGAAGGCATTGCCAAACATGGCGCCAAGCTGGTGATGGCAGTGGCCTGCGCCGATGTGCCTAAATTTACCGTGATTATCGGTGGTTCTTATGGTGCAGGGAACTATGGCATGTGTGGACGGGCTTACGATCCAACCTTGATCTGGATGTGGCCGAATGCCCGAATCTCGGTGATGGGTGGCGAACAGGCAGCGGGGGTTATGACCCAGGTGAAACGCGAGCGAATGAAACGCAGCGGTGAAAACTGGGACAGCGACGCTGAACAAACCTACCGTCAATCCATGCTGGATCTGTACGAAAATCAGGGGTTACCCCATTACGCCAGTGCACGCTTATGGGACGATGGCATCATTGACCCGAAAGAAACCCGGCGCACACTCAGTTTTGCGCTCAAAGCGGCATCACGAGCCCCGACTCCAGACAGTCAGTTTGGTATTTTCCGCATGTAAGGAGTGAAATATGTCTCGTTCGGAAACGGTAATCCCAACCCCGGATCAGCTTATCTGCACCATTGACAGCAGCGGTATCGCTAAGCTCACGCTGAATCGAACCCGCAAACACAATGCGTTTGACGGAGACATGATTGAAGCGCTACTGACCTGTCTATCGTCATTAAAAGCCGCTCCAGACGTGCGTTGCCTGATACTCAATGCGAACGGCGCGCACTTTTCAGCCGGTGCCGATCTGCACTGGATGAAATCCATGGCGGGCAAAAGCCAACACGAAAACTTGAGAGATGCGGGTCGGTTGGCCACCCTGATGCACCAACTCGATACCTTCCCCCACCCGACTATCGCCGTGGTTCATGGTAGCGCTTATGGTGGTGCCTTGGGGTTGATCTGTTGTTGTGACATCGCCATCGCCGAGCAAGATGCACAGTTTTGCTTAAGTGAGGTTAAGCTCGGACTGATCCCGGCCACAATCGGCCCGTATGTGTGCCGAGCTATGGGGGTTCGTCAGGCGCGGCGATTTATGTTAACCGCCGAACGCATCAGTGCAACTACCGCTCTGGAGCTAGGATTATTACACAGCGTGGAAGCCGATCACGATGCCCTGCATCTGCAAATGAATTTTCTCATCCAATCTATACTGGCAAATAGTCCTCAAGCGGTTTCGGCAGCTAAACAGCTGTGTCAAAGTTGTGAAAATCACCCTATCGACCAGGCTTTGATTAACCACACCAGCGACGCGATCGCAGCAATTCGAGTTTCACCAGAAGGACAAGAAGGCCTGAACGCCTTCTTCGACAAACGGCGGCCATACTGGAATAAGGAGAGATGAGATGTCGGAAGAGAGCCTGCTACCAAACGCAGTACGGATAATTGAAGTCGGCGCCCGGGATGGTTTGCAAAATGAAGCGCAGCTCCCAACGGAAATGAAAGTTAAACTGATTGATCAACTCTCGTTAACCGGACTGACGCACATAGAAGCTGGCGCATTTGTCTCGCCGAAACGAGTGCCGCAAATGGCCGATTCCACGCAGGTGTTTAGCCAGATCAAACGCCAGCCGGGGATCACCTACTCAGCTCTGACACCCAACCTGCGAGGGTTCGAACAAGCCGTACAAAGCGGCGCCTCTCAGGTGGCTGTTTTCACCTCGTCGTCAGAAGGTTTCTGCCAGCACAACATCCATTGTTCGATAAGCGAGAGTCTGCAACGTTTTGAACCTGTAATTGAAGCTGCAAAGCGCCAAGGTATTGCGGTGCGGGGTTATTTATCCTGTGTCGCCGACTGTCCGTATGACGGCCCGACCGACCCCGATCAGGTTGCGTCGGTTGCCAAAGCACTGATCGAACTCGGCTGCTATGAGGTGTCACTTGGCGACACGATAGGCACCGGCACGCCTTATCGGATCGCCAAAATGCTGGAAGCAGTAAGACGTTGTGTACCAGCGACCGAGCTGGCGGTGCACTTTCATGACACTTGGGGTCAGGCATTGGCGAATATCTATCAGGCGTTGAACATGGGCATCGCGACCATAGACAGCAGTGTGGCTGGATTAGGAGGCTGCCCTTATGCGCCCGGTGCTTCCGGCAATGTCGCCACAGAAGACGTATTGTACCTGTGCCAGGGGCTTGAGATTGATACCGGTGTCGATCTTCAGGCAGTCGCGCAAGTCGGTTGGATGATCAGCCGGGCATTGAACCGACAGCCTACATCCAAAGTCTCTCTGGCGCTGCGCCATCAGCAACAAAACCCGGTCTGAGGTCACATATTTCGCTGCCCGTGCCCGTTATGATGAAAATCTGTCAGCAGTATCAAGGCCTAAGGATCAACTATGGATACGCCATCCAACGACGCACCAGTTTTTAATGCGGTCGCTTTTCGCAAAAATCTGCACCGTTTCCCTGAGTTGTCGCTGGAAGAGGTGAACACGTCTCAAACCATCGCGCGCGTGCTCAGTTCATTCGGCCTGAAGCCGGTAACCGAAATCGGCGGGCACGGTTTGTTCTGTATTATTGAAGGTGAAGACGAAGGCGAAACCACTTTGATCCGCGCAGACTTTGATGCCCTGCCAATTGAAGAACAGGCACAACATGATCACGTCTCGGCTAACCATGGAGTAATGCATGCTTGTGGTCATGACGGTCACACCACCTCCTTGCTTAAAGTCGCGCAGCAGTTAGCCGAACATCCTCCTAAGTCCGGTCAGGTGGTGTTATTGTTTCAGCCAGCAGAAGAGATCGGCACGGGCGCCGCTTCGATGCTGACGCATCCGGCACTGCGCGACCTGACCGTCGACAACGCCTATGCTTACCACAACCTGCCTGGCTATCCGCTGCACCAGATCGTCGTCAAGACAGACACCTTTGCCTGCGCATCCACTGGTGTATCTATCACACTCACCGGTAAAACTTCACACGCGGCAAGGCCTGAAAATGGGATCAGCCCAACCAACACGATGATGGACATCATGCAACTGCTGCAAGGAATGCCACAACGCTTTCCCGAGGCTTTCAGCCTGGTGACTATTGTGCATGCACAGCTGGGCGAAGCGGCGTATGGTGTCTCTCCGGGAGAAGCGAAAGTCATGGCGACAATGCGCAGCGAATGCAATGAAACGTTTCAGGCGATGCAGACGCTGCTGACCGAGGCACTACAAGAGTTCAGAGCACAAAGTGGGTTGGACATTCATGTAGAGTGGGATGAGCCGTTTAACGCAACCGTTAACTCAGCACAGCATGTCTCAATGCTGGTCGAACAAGCAAACCAGCTCGGACTTTCCGTTCATCAACTCGATGAACCGATGCGCTGGTCAGAAGACTTCGCTGAGTTTCTGCTCAAATGGCGCGGCGCGATGTTTTGCATCGGCAGCGGAACACACCATCCGGAACTGCATAACCCGGATTACGACTTTCCAGACGACATTATGGACACAGCAGCATCCCTATTCGTCGCCCTGATCCGACGTCAGCACGGTTTAACCCAAGACTAGTAAACCGGTGCAGTTTAGGCAGGAAACACTTCTTCAATGGCTTCATAAACCAAAACGTCCCCTACACGTTTGCTCTCCATCAGCGCCAACGAGTAAACCGGTAGTTCAGCCATCTCGGCCTTGAGTGAATGTACTTTATCACGCAACGTCATGTTTCTTCCTAAAGTAATATGCGGCGTGTACTGGCGCCGCTCTGCATAAAACCCCATGTCGTTTAGCCTGTCCCGCATCCGGTTTTGCAGCGCCATCAGCTCCGCTTGTTGCTGGACACCTAACCACACCAACTGCCGCCCTTTCACCGAAAAAGCGCCAAAATGATCCACCCGAATGCTCTGTGGGCACTGGTCCAACTGATAAAGTACCTCTGTCAGTGTTTTCTTTTCCGTCGGCGTGGCCTCACCAATGAACTCCAGTGTGACGTGGTAGTTTGACTCGCGTGTCAGGCGCCCCTTGATAGCATGGCTGGCCAGCTGTTTCTGATAATGCGTGATGCGTGTTTTGGTGTCGGTATCAAATGTCAGAGCGTAAAACAAACGCATGGCGTTCCTCCTCAATCACTGCCAGCAAATACCCGAGTTATAAGGAAATTATACTCAAACTGAGTCAGGAAGCGATGTTATGGGCTTACGACCCTATATCCTTATTACTTTTAGGCGCCTGCTTGTTCTCACTTTCAGCATATTTAAGCAACGTATTCCTCCGCCTAACGTCAAACTGAAAAAACGCCCGTCCGGCCCCATATTAAACAAAACTTTTTTTCACACCGCCTTGTTCTCTTTTTGAAAAACACCCACCTTAGACGCGTGATTTGATACCTTAAAACGGCGATTTGAGCCACTTTTAAATCTCTGTTTTTAAAGAAGTTATTTTTGTAGAAAATCAAACACTTGCAATGTTAGTCTGCACGCAACAAAGGAGACAACATGCTTAACACCGATCTCACGTTTCTTAAACAGGACTTCTCTGGCCAAAATCTTCAGGGCCACACTTTTACGAACTGCCGATTTTATCAATGCAATTTTCGGCGCGCCGATCTTAGAGATACCACGTTTACCGATTGTCGTTTTATCGAAGCACAAGCCATTGAGGGCTGTGACTTCCGTTACGCCAAGTTAAAAGATGCGAGCTTCACCAACTGTATGCTGGCAATGAGTCTTTTCAATGGTGCTGACTGTATGGGGATAGAACTGCGTAAATGCGATCTAAAAGGCGCTAACTTTCAGCAAGCTAATTTTGCCAACCGCATCAACCATACGATGTTCTTTTGTTCTGCATTCATCACCGGATGTAATCTGGCGTACACCAACTTCGAACGGGTGTTACTAGAAAAGTGCGATCTGTTTGAAAATCGCTGGAATGGCGCCAACCTGTCTGGTGCAAATCTGAAAGGTTCCGATTTGTCCCGGGGTGAATTCAGTACCGAGCAATGGGGAAGCTTTAATTTGGAGGAGTGCGACCTGACTCATATCGAACTCGAAGGGTTGGATATCCGTCGCGTGTCGCTTCATGGTGTAAAAATTTGTGACTGGCAACAGGCGCAACTGCTCGCTCCGCTTGGGCTGATCGTACTCTAATCTCACAATATATTCGGCGAATAGGGAGATACGGGGTAACTCAGCCTGTATCTTCCCATTCCGATTTATGCTCTCCTCACTTCGCCTGCTTTAGCGCCGCGTCAATCGTGTCGTGAATCAGATTTTCATAGATCTCAGCCTGACCTGCCGGAATCAACTGACGTTGAATCTCTCGGCGTTTATCTGCGTCAAACAGTCGCTCCGCCACCCACCCGGTCAGGTAAAGCGCCGACAAACAACCACCCGCCGTCGCGATGTTGCCGACAATCACCAAAGGTTCGTCTTGCACATCTCCCCCCACTTCCAGCAAGCGATGTTTAGCATCCGGGTGCGTCGTAAGAGGGGCTCCATCCAGCAAACCCAGTTGATGAAGAATGAACGAGCCTGCACAAATCGACCCAATAAGTTGTTTGTCAGGATTTAACGTCAGTGACGCCATAAACTCAGGATTTTCCAGCACAGCCGGAACGCCTTTGTAACCACTGACAAACAACACCACATCTGAATCACACGCTTCGGATACATGCCCATCGGATTTTACCGTCATTCCCAAAGTAGACGTATGTTCACTGCTTAGCCCCAATACTTTTACACACCAGTCCTTCTTATTGCGACCCAGAATATCCCGCATCAGGAAAAAATCGACATCAGTAAAGTCGTCGAATACGACAATGGATAGTTGATACATACTCACTTCCTTTGGTTATCAATATGCGCACATTATCATAATCAATGTATAACAAACGGTGCGAACGCTCGCAGAACAGGCGCTTATTCGTCGTGGCAACGCATGTTGTGCGAAATCGAACCCACATTCATCTCAGAAGCGATTTCTGCTACAGTGGAAATACACAAATACAGAACTAACATAACTCACTGATATGGAAGAAATATACCTGGCTGGCGGGTGCCTTTGGGGCGTTCAGGAATTTATCAAATACATTCCTGGCGTGATATCAACCGAAGCAGGCAGAGCCAACGGCGCCTCAAATACGACCCAGGGTAACTACGACGGTTACGCCGAATGCGTGCGGTTAGAGTTCGATCCCACCCTGATCTCAATCGAGCAGTTGATTGAGCACTTGTTTGAAATTATTGACCCATACAGCGTCAATAAACAGGGGCAAGATGTCGGTACAAAATACCGAACAGGCATCTACAGCAACCATGCGGAGCATTTACGATTGGCGACCGCCTACTTAAGCTCGCGTTGCGATGCCGAACGCATTGCCGTGGAGGTCTTGCCACTGAAGAACTACGTCAAAAGCGATACAGAGCACCAACACCGACTGACACGTCATCCGGAAGATCATGCACTTTGCCACATTCCGTGGAATTTACTGCACAAGTATAAAACCTCATCATAGCCACTCTGGTCAACACACCGCCACAATGGTTATAGCCGCGCCAAGTCACACCGTAGAAACTTGCCTTTCGCACTGGCACGTAACTCCCCGCCGACTCTCAACTCGGCGCTCATCGTATACATGCCGCGCCGCTCGGACTCACATTGTGCGGTGACGATGACCTGCTCTCCCAGTGTGATTGGTCGGTGAAAGCGCACATCCAGTTGTGCTGTTAATGCTGGTGTATCACGGTGCAGTATGCAATGCGTCATCGCACCATCCAACAACGCGCTGACAATGCCACCATGTAAAATGCCGTGGTACCCCTGATGACGTGGTACCACGGTAAATCTCGCCTGAACACCCCGCTCAGCGCCATACTCGTAGCGAACACCCAATGAATGCGGGTTGCTCACCGGGTCTGCACACACTGCGCAACCACCATGCGATGCTAAAATGTTACTCATACAAAATCCCACCATGACACAATTTAATTATTAGCATATGCCAATTACATCAAAAGAGGATGACGGAATCTTTGTTTGCAGCCACGATATCTTTCAGGAAGCCTTAACCAGTTGCTGCTTTAACTAGGTTAACAACGCTCGGTAACGTTTGGTTTGAGCAAAATCGAGCTTGCATACCAGCCAGCCTCAACCAGTCTTATAACCGTTGAACTCCATACAGACGACGGCCACATTACTGGTCTGATGGCTGGAGGCTATGGCCTTGTGATGGCTGAACTGGGCATCGTTCTTTGAATTGATTGACACACGTGATTACACAACTGATTTATTCGCCAGTGTTTAACCGTCAGTTTGGCAGGCTTGCATCCGTCGCTGCCAATCGTTCAACGCCTCACGCGTATCGATATCAAACGCTGCCCGCTCTATCGGTACTTCCCGCACACGGGTATCACCACTACGCAGTAACTGCCGGGCACCGTGCTCACCATCGAGTCGCTGCAACTGAGCGAAACTGCTGGCCGGAAACAAAGCGGGGACACCTCGTTTTTCGTGATAGAAAGCGCATACGATCTGGTCTGTTGATTCACTTTCCACCAGACGCTGTAAGTCCTCTGCTCGCAGAGCAATCTGGTCAGCAAGTAAAATCAACATGGCGTCAAAGTCCGACGACATTACCTGTGTGGCGTAGGCAATGGATCGCCCTAATCCCTTAGACCAATCTGGGCAGTAAAGCAGTGGCACCGAGTCCAGTTGACCCGCTTTCTGAGCCTGTTCAATGACATCATGCCAACGGCCGGTGACGACAAACACCGGCCCGATTTGGCTGCCCAATGCCTGTGTCACAACCTGCGATAAGAGTGTGTGGCTACCATCTAACGGATGCAGTTGTTTGCAGCCACCAAAGCGTTTACTTTCCCCCGCAGCCATCACCACCACAGCCACTTTCCTGTCGACTATTCCCATTCAGGATGCCGCCCGAAACAAAGGCAGGACATCACTGAGAGAGCGCCCTGTCGCACGAGTCGTCGCAGCCTGACATTCCGCCAGAATAGACAGTGCGATGGTTTCTGGCAGCTCAGCGCCGATATCTAATCCGGCAGGGCCAGATAGCGTAGCCGATAACTCATCGGGCAAAATACCTGCTAGGCTCATCACTTTTTCACGTCGGTTGGTTGGGCCGAGTAACGCCAGATATTTGAGGGGGACACCCGCCATCGCGGCCAGCGCCTCAGCGTCCAAGCTCACGTTGTGACTCATTAGTATCGCCGCCTGCACATTGTGATCACGGCAATGAGCTGGCAATTCACTGGCCTGGCCGTTGAGCCGATGGGCAAGATGGGGAAAGTACTCCATCCGTCCGTTGGCTGGTCTGGGATCCCACAATGTAACCTGCCACCCAAGCAGATGGGCCATCTGCGCGACGGGCCTGGCATCTATGCCACCACCAACGAGCAAGACATGCAGCGGGGCATCTATCGGCGTACACAGCCAGACGCCGTCTTCTTGCTCGATTAATGTGGCTCCCGTACGTTGATATTCCTCCGGCATCGCTTCAGTCATAAAACGCGCAGCCACGTCTTTTTTCGACACCTTTTGAAAGTAATGGCCTTTGTGGTGCTGCTGCAGTGCCACCAGCACCAAAGGCAAATCAAGATAACCATTTTCGGCCGTCAGGGGCTGCAACAGAATATGAACCGTGCCGCCACAACCAATGCCTAACTGAAAGGCAAGATCGTCTTCGTCGCTGCCGTCGTAGGTCAGTGTGACGGGCGCCTGGCTAAGCATCACCTTACGTGCGTGCAGGTGAATATCAGATTCAAGGCACCCTCCACTGAGCATTCCCAATTGGTGTCCGGCGTCACTGAACAGCATCATGGCGCCAGATTTACGATAAGCCGGACCTTCGGTTTTGTACACCGTGCCCAGAACCCAGTTGGCTTCGTCTTTAAGACGAAGCCATTGGGTCAGCAAATACAACAAATGATTGGACATCGTTTTCACCTGTAGTCATTGTGCTGAAAGAGTCAAACTAAACTCAAATCAGACACAGCTTACGCCGACGCCAGTTTCAGCGGCAGTACATTCACGCGTTGCCCGGTGATCGCTGCCACGGCATTTGCCACCGCTGGTGCGATTGGCGGCACACCCGGCTCACCGACACCCGTCGGAGCTTCAGCAGAAGGCACAATATGCACCTCAACTTCCGGCATCTGGTTCATTCGTAGTACCTGATAATTGTGGAAGTTCGACTGTTCCACCACTCCACCTTCACCCAGAGTAATCTCACTGATCAAGGTTGGAGACAGACCAAAACCGATCCCGCCTTCCATTTGCGCGGCGATCACATCCGGGTTGACGGCCACACCGCAATCAACCGCACACACCACCTTATCGACGGAAATCTGCCCATTTTTCACAGACACCTGCGCCACCTGCGCTACAAACGTACTGAACGATTCATGTACGGCGACGCCCATGCCCGTCCCTTCTGGCAGGCTCTTACCCCATCCTGCTTTCTCGGCGGCCAGTTTGAGCACACCCTGCCAGCGAGGATGTTTGTCCAGTAATTTCATGCGCATTTCAACCGGGTCTTTACCCGCTTTAACTGCCAGCTCATCAATCATAGTTTCGACAGCAAATGCTGTATGGGTACTCCCCACTGAGCGCCACCATTGCACGGTTGGGCCTTCTTTAACCGTGGTAAGTTCAAGCTTCAGATTAGGAATCGCGTATGGATTGTTGGATGCCCCTTCCACTGACGTCGCATCAATTCCGTCTTTGACCATAAACGATTCAAAGGCGGTATTGGCCAGAATCGATTGGCCGACAATATGCTGATGCCAAGCCGTGATGTTGCCTTCAGCATCCAGACCCGCCTGGACGCGATGCACGTACGCCGGACGATAGTAGCCAACCTGGGTATCGTCTTCCCGGCTCCACACCATCTTCACCGGAATGCCCTTCTTCTGCTTGGCAATCTCAACCGTTTCAATCAGATAATCGGAATGCGGATTCGCTCGACGGCCAAAGCTGCCGCCCGCTAACAACATATGCAATGTGACTTGCTCTGGTTTGATACCCAGCACTTTCGCAATGTTCATCTGATCAACCGTCTGGAACTGTTCGCCATTCCAGATTTCGCATCCCTGATCCGTGACTTGAGCAACGCAGTTCATCGGCTCCATAGGAGAATGCGACAGGAAAGGAAACTCATAGGTCGTATCAATAACGGTCTCAGCCTGCGCCAATGCACCCGCCGCATCGCCATCATTTCGAGCCACAATGCCGTTCTTCTTCGACAGCGTTTTATACTCGGTCATGATTTGCGCTGAACTCTTAGTGAACGCGCCGCTCTCATCCCAGCTAACTTGCAGCAAGTCGCGGCCTTTTTTTGCACTCCAGTAGTCTTTGGCCAGCACCGCTACGCCTGTGGGAATGGTCAGAACATCCACCACACCCGGAGACGCTTTTGCCGCCGTTGAATCCAGCGTTTTCAGCTTGGCACCGAATTTTGGTGCATGCAGAATCATGGCAGTTAACATCCCGGGGAACTTAATGTCCTGTGTGAAAATCGCCGTTCCATCATTTTTGCCGATATCTTTGCGGCTGACTTTCTGTTTACCAATAAATACGAATTGCTCGGGCGTTTTTAGCGTCACACTGGCTTCATCCGGCATGGGCTGAGCTGCCGCATCCTCAGCCAGTTCACCAAACTGAGCCTTGTTGCTGCCATGAGTAACAACACCCGCTTTCACCTGTATTTCAGATGCAGGCACACCCCAGCGCTTCGCCGCGGCGGCGACTAACATAGCTTTCGCAACCGCGCCAGCGGTACGCATTTGCATGTATGAGTTGGCGATGGCAGTACTGCCGCCGGTGCCTTGCATCGGGCCCCAAAGCGTATTGTTGTAGCGTTTGGCATCGGCTGGCGCACCTTCGGCCACCATTTGATCCCAACTCGCATCCAGCTCTTCTGCGACCAAAGTCGTCAGGCCGGTATAAGTACCCTGACCCATTTCAACGTGTTTGATCATCACGGTAACTTTGTTGTCTGTCCCGATACGCACAAACGCATTGGGTTCAAACGGCGCCTTCGCGGCCTCATCCGCGCGAGCATTGAGTGACAAAGGTAAAGAGAACCCCAATGTTAACCCCGCACCGACACCACCCATCAATTTTAGAAATTTACGGCGGCCGGGTACAACCTCATCCACCGCTGATGAAAAGGACATTCTACGCATGATTGTTCACTCCCTTATCAAACGGCTTTGAGTTGCGTTGCTGCGTCTTTGATCGCCTGGCGAATACGCACGTAAGTTGCACAACGACAGATATTGCCCGACATGGCAGCATCAATGTCGGAGTCTGTCGGATTCGGGTTGCTCTCCAGCAGAGCAACCGCAGACATAACTTGCCCCGACTGACAGTAGCCACACTGCGGTACCTGCAGTTCATCCCAGGCTTGTTGCACCACTTTTGCGGCACGACTTTCCACGCCTTCTATGGTGGTGATCTTCTGACCAACAGCAGCCTGAACTGGCGTCACACAGGAACGAATCGGCTGACCATTCAAGTGCACAGTGCAAGCGCCGCACTGCGCCATACCGCAGCCGAATTTGGTCCCGGTCATATCAAGATGATCACGAACAGCCCATAGAATGGGCGTGTCTGGCGATGCGTCGATTTCTCTATCGACACCGTTCACATTCAAAGTAACTGACATGGAGCTTCTCCTGCTCTCTTTATATTGAATTGGCGTGCGATATCCCGCTCAGATGATGGAGATTGCCGCACGTTGTATAGATAGTTTCATTGCTCATCACTAGCTATAGAGAAAATTATAGAAGTACGCGGATGATGTGTTAGACAGAAAATCCAAATTGTTTGCCTAATGTTCCAGAAAACCAAAAAACGTGGCAGAACGACCAATTAGCAAGCATTCTGGCGGCGATGGCGTTGTCATTAACTAAATTGAGGATTTATAAAAACAGCATCCTTAGATGCGCGTGGAGCGAGATTTTTATACGTATAAAGAACGAAATACATTCAAATTTGCCATCAACGTCAGAATAATGGCTACGTCAAAAATACCGAACACATACCTTACTGAAATTATTGACAAAATTTATTTTCATTTAAAGCGTATATGGTTATCGAAAAATGAATCAATAAGTGATACCTTGCACAACTTGCAGTAAAAATATGGATCAATATCACATATACGGACATGGTTTACTTTGGCTACAAAATAATAAATCAAGGTATATCAAACATATGTTTATCAAGAATCTTTCGATAGCGAAAAAGATTTCTTTTTCATTCCTGATCATTGCACTTATTAATATCGTTTTCGGCGTATTTTTATCTTCGGAACTCAAAAGCATCAAAGTTGAGCTGCTTAACTACACCGACGACACGTTACCAGCCGTTGAACGTGTCGACGCCATCAGAGACGATCTTTCCCGCTGGCGACGTTCGCAATTTGTGGCGTACACATTTGATGATCCAGAGAAAATACGCAATCAAATCTCTCGTAACCTTCGTAAACGTCAGGAAATTGCACGTGAATTAGAGTCATACGGTCAAACTGTCTGGCCTGGTGAAGAGCAACAGACCTATCAACAGGTCATGCGCTACCTAGAGACGTACCTGAGCACCATGGACCGATACAACGACACAATGTTGGCCAACGACAAAAGCAAAGCACAACCTATCCTTGCCTCTTCTTTGCCTGCTTTTGAAGCGGTTGATGCTGAACTCGGTAAGTTGATCAAGATCCTGAAACAGGCGATGGACAACAACCGGAATAATATCCTCAAGTCTATCAATGATCTGAGTTCTTCATCCATCATCAGCAATGTGGTGATTCTGCTAATCATGGTCGCAATGACATACCTGTTGACCCGTCTGATCTGTGGGCCATTAAAACTGGTGGTCGAGCAGGCAAACTCCATTGCTACCGGCGATCTGTCCAATGACATTGACCGTCAGGCCATCGGCAACGACGAACTGGGCGAACTGGCTGACGCCACCAGTAAAATGCAGGACGATTTACGTCAGGTAATCGACAATGTGATCGCCGCGGTTACGCAACTGAGCAGTGCCGTTGAGGAAATGACACAAATTTCCGATATTTCCGCGTCGGGGATGAAAGATCAGCAACTGCAAATCACGCACATCGCCACAGCCATGACAGAAATGAAAGCCGCGGTAGAAGACGTTGCCCGTAATACGGAAGAATCCGCCAGCCAGGCGAGCGAAGCGAACCAGCGCACCCAACACGGTGTTCAGGTGACTCAGCATATGGTGGATACCATCGAAGACGTCGCCAACGTAATTGGTAATGCCGGTGACACCGTGACGGAACTTGAACTGCAATCGAGTAAGATCAACGTCATCGTTGACGTTATCCGTGATATCGCCGATCAAACCAACCTATTGGCGCTCAACGCAGCGATTGAAGCAGCACGAGCAGGTGACTCTGGCCGCGGCTTTGCTGTGGTTGCCGACGAAGTCAGAACGTTAGCGGGCCGCACGCAGCATTCCACCAGTGAAATTACGACCATCATTGAGCAGTTGCAATCACTGGCAAAAGAAGCCAAATCGGCCACTGAACTCTCACGCAGCAGCATCACCGAATGCGCGCAGCAAGGCGTTCAGTCTAAGCAGTTGATGGGTGAAATCGAACGTTCCATTTCCGACATTTCAGATATGGGCAGCCAGATCGCAACCGCATGTAATCAACAAGATTCCGTTGCCGACGAGTTAAGCCGCAGTATCGAAAACATTCACTTCGCTTCGCAAGAAGTGTCGCAAGGCTCACAGCAAACCGCCCAGGCTTGCCGCGAACTAAGTCAGCTCTCTGTCTCACTTCAGGAAGTGATGGGCCGCTTCAAGCTCAAATAACACTTTCGATGCTCCGGCCTGGCCGGAGCATCAACCCAGAGCGATTCCGCTCAATATAGATACCCATTCAAGAAAACCAATACACCTGCGTATGGAGACTTTATGCGCTTTAAAAAAACTTTGCTCTCATTCTCAATTGCCACCGCAACACTTACCGCCATGCCTGCGAACAGCGCCCCACAACACCTGGTCAGTGCGGATATTCAACAAGAAGACATTCAGGCAGCGAACGCCTGGCTGGAGATTAACCTCGGGCAGTTTCGCGAGAATATTGAGCAATTTAAGTCTCACATGAACAGCCATACAAAAATTTGTGCTGTGATGAAAGCAGACGCTTACGGCAATGGCATTCAGGGCCTGATGCCAACGATTATTGAACAGCAGATCCCGTGTGTGGCTATCGCCAGCAATGCAGAAGCACAAGCAGTGCGCGACAGTGGCTTCGAAGGCCAATTGATGCGTGTGCGCTCAGCCAGCCTTGGAGAAATCAAAGACGCTCTTCATCTCAATGTCGAAGAGCTGATCGGCAGCGCGGCGCAAGCCAAAGCGCTGACCAAACTGGCTAAGACCTCAGGTCAAACAATCAAAGTTCACCTGTCACTCAACGATGGCGGTATGGGCCGGAATGGCGTTGACATGACCACCGAAGACGGCAAGCAAGAAGCTCAGCAAATCGCCAGCTCTACAGGCATACGCATTGTTGGTATCATGACCCACTTCCCGAACTATGACGCCGATGATGTAAGACGGAAACTGACGTCGTTTAAAGAGAGTTCTGCGTGGCTGATTGAGCACTCTCCCCTTCAACGCGATGACATTTTGCTGCACGTAGCAAACTCGTACACAGCGTTAAATGTACCAGAAGCACAGCTGGATATGGTGCGCCCGGGCGGAGTTCTGTACGGCGACCTGCCGACCAATCTGGAATACCCTTCGATTGTGTCGTTCAAAACTCGTGTGGCGTCTCTGCATCACCTGCCAGAAAACAGCACCGTTGGCTATGACAGCAGCTTTACCACCACTCAAGAGAGCCTGATGGCTAATATCCCGGTCGGCTACTCTGATGGCTACCCTCGCAAAATGGGCAACAAAGCGGAAGTCATCATCAATGGTCAGCGCGCGCAAGTCGCCGGTGTGGCCTCAATGAACACCACCATGGTCGATGTTTCCAATATCAAAGGAGTCAAGCCTGGTAGTGAAGTCGTACTGTTTGGTAGCTCGAAAGGCCAAACCATCTCTGCCGCAGAAATGGAAAATAGCGCCGAAGTTATCTTCCCGGAGCTTTACACCATTTGGGGCAATGCCAACCCAAGAATCTACGTAAAATAAGTGTTGGGCAGATAAAACAAAGCGAGCCTTTTGGCTCGCTTTATGTTTATTGCGCTGTTGCAGGTTCAGATTGAATCTTGTGCTGAATTTGGTGAATACCCAACTTCGACCTGCAAGCTTAATCAGGCTAAACGCGTTCGACTAACCCAAATTTTTTAAAAAAGTCCGATAAATCTAACGTGGCTAAGTCTTTAAACTCACCCGCATCGTAAAAACGTCCTTTACACGTCGGGCAACTTTCAAACCAAATATGCGGCTGCTTTGGATCCACCAGGCGCAATAACTGATTGTTCGGACACACTGGGCAATTGATACGGTCTATGGCGTTAAAGGCTTTACCCACTTCTTCATCACCCGAATCAATTACCTCTGCCAGAGGTTTCATTGCTTCGACTTCATAAGCGTCAATCCACAAACCCTTGCACTCAGTACAACGTTCCACATCACCCAACGGGGTTTGCAGCTGTTCGAAATCAGAATGACATTTTGGACACTTCATATTTATTCCTTGTTGATCCAGTTATATTTAATTGAGTAAAGCAAGCAGCGTCAGAACTGTGTATCACCACTGAACATAAGGCATTATACTCATTGTTTTTCTTTGTACGGCGTATAAATAACAAATTAATCATTTAATGAAGAATATCATTATTATGATGCCATCCAAATAACTACTTAACAACATTAACAACCGACTAATCAGACACTTATTACAATTTGATTAGTGTGTGGAGACTTGATAAACGTCACATCTACTCATAAGAAACTATTGATTATTTTGAAAATAAACCACCTATCTATTAGTATTTACGAAAAATCATCCCTCCAAAAAAAATTAAAAGGTATATGAATGAGTCTCAACTGGATTAACAAAATCCTATTTGGGGTGAGCTTGTTATTTATCAGCGCCAGTGCATTGGCAAAACAGCCTCAGGATCCCTACGTAGAATTCGTCAAAATGGACTTTTCTCCAAAGGTTCAAGACCTTGTCGCTCGTGTATTATCTGAGCAGTATTCCGTTTCTCAGTCTTCTATGGAAACGTTTGTGAAAGAAAACGTGTTTACTGAAGAATTAGAGACTGCACTCATAGCGCGTTACCAAGAGGTTGTGACTCGGGATGAAATGACAAAAATGGTTGATATTAAGCGCTCTGACTCTTGTCAAAAGATGCTGACTGACCCAAATATCTTTGAATTCTTATCAACGAACGTCCTTACCCCGGGTGTCACCGATGACCTTTTAGTTTGTCTTGAAAAGTTTCATAGCCTGTCAGGTGGTAAAGAAAAGCTCATCAAAATGACTGAGGCAAAATCCGAGATATTCCAACAAATACTTAAGAAGCATCAACCAGCTTTTAAGCAACTGATCAAGCCTGGTTTTATCTTGGCTGTGGCGAAGAAAATGAACGAACAAGCACCTGTTCAGGTCGATGATGCGCAACGTCTGGACAAAGCGATCGTCCTGAATAATACGTTAGAGATTCAATTTACCTATTTAGATACATTCGCTAAAGATGATTGGTTGGATATTGATTCTGAATTACTGAAATCTAATGTTTGCTCAAGCCTGTCAAGCATCCTGGATACTGGCGCATCAATCAGATACGTCTGGTTTGATCTGAACAAAACCTTTATCACATCGAAAACATACCAACCGAAAGACTGTGTTAGCTCTGATAGTTAAGTGAACAAAAAAGCGAACCGTCAGGTTCGCTTTTTTGTTTCAGGCTGTCGCTTCATACCGACTCTTTTGCCCGCGCGATGGCCGCTTCAATCGCAGATTTAGCTTGCGGGCTATTTTTCCAACACGTCGTTCTCAACATCGAAGCCACTCTGTCAGCAATCTCGTCTGCGCGATAAGTGGCAAGCTCTGACAGTGAATCAATACCGATCTCCTCGAATCGTTTGACTACCGTCGGCCCCACTCCTTTTACCGCTAACAGCGCTTGTCGTTCTGAATCTGAAAAGGCCATATATTCTCCCAAAACTAGCGTTATCACTGTGTGCCAAATGCTTTCGCAGACGCCATCATGTGGTTGATAGAATCAATTAAACGCTCGGCTTTGTCCAAGCGCCGAGTATAGAAACGTTTTACGATATGATGTTCATCATTTTTCAACTGTACTATGTACCAGTCACGTTTGCTGTAAAGCTCTAAACGGGATAATGAGTTGAAGTAGTAACGTGTCGAGACATCCAGTGTTTTAAGGTTTATCGACGAGAACACTAATTGTGAATTCACAACACCACTGCTTAGCCTCAATTCCGTCTGCTAACCCTAAATAGTCTTTAGTAATCACAACGCCTTCTGGCCGATATTTTAACGGCTGTTCCATAACCACCTGTTCGATGATCTTTGCTGCTAATTCATCACTTTGAACTAACTGGGCTGAATATGGAATCGAGGTTGCAGTACAACCACTTAGTAAAAGGAAGGAAAGTAACAAAAAGCGTTGAATCACCTCAAATGCCTCTACTGTGTTCACTAATATACAACTGGCAAGCGCAACGATTTGCTTTCAAAACGCAGGTTATCACTTTTGATCCAAGATGCTCACAACCGGCCACCATTGTGCCACCTTACTCTATATGCAACAACGCAAGTATATTAATAGTTAGATGTTTATCATGCTCTTATGATTTCAAAACGATGGTAACAATATCAAAACAGCGAGCCTCTATGTTTGCCTTTGAACGCGTTTCTGGACAAAAATGCGTTACGAAAAAATCGAACATTAGCAATTCATGAATAACTACAGGAATGCCAAAGTTGGTGAGAAGAGCTAGTGCGATGCTCAGGTGCCGATTATTACGCGCCAATACGTTCTATACCAAGGCAGCAATGCTATACAATAAGCTCAGCCGCCATAAGCTAACATTTGATAAAAACACCTAACATCCAGAAACTTTGGGTATTGCCTCATGCTAGAGTTCAACTGTTAATTTCTCTTAATTTTTACACCATCACCAAACGCTTCTTTCTCATTAGTAGTTACCGAAGCTGGTATAACCACATCAGTGAGCTTGTTATCAACAAACGCCCTATGACCAATGAAGGCCACCGAATCTGGGATGGCCACACTGATAAGCTGGTTTTCTCTAAAAGCCCCCCAACCAATAGTGGTCAGCGAGTCTGGAAGGATCACGTTGGTGAGCTTATTGTTATAAAACGCCTCAAACTCAATGGTTGTCACCGAGTTTGGGATTTCCACACTGGCGAGATAGTTGCTACTAAATACCCCCTGCTCAATAGTGGTCACCGAGTTGGGGATAGCTACAGTCCTGAGCAGGTTGCCAGAAAACGCTTTATCTCCAATTGTGGTCACCGAGTTTGGGATGGCCACGGCCATAAGCTGGTTGGCAGAAAACGCCTCATCTCCGATGGTGGTCACCGAGTTTGGGATGACCACGCTAATGAGATTGTTACCATAAAACGCTGCATCCCCAATGGTGGTCACCGAGTTTGGGATGCCCACGCTGGTGAGCTTATTACCATAAAACACTGCATCCCCAATGGTGGTCACCGAGTTTGGGATACCCACGCTGGTGAGCTTATTACCATAAAACGCTGCACCCCCGATGGTGGTCACCGAATCTGGAATGGTCACGCTGGTGAGTTTGTTGTAAGCAAACGCCCCCTCCCCAATGGTGGTCACCGAATCTGGAATGGTCACGCTGGTGAGCTGGCTTTCTCTAAAAGCTGCCCAACCAATAGTGGTCACCGAATCTGGAATAACAATGTTCTTTCTTGCTCCACCATAAGAAATGATGACCTTCTTATTTTCAGTACCATCATCATTTCGAGCAAAAATAAAGCCATCTGATGGCTCATTGTTAATTGATGATATTGCATTATTATTAAACGCCGCCCAACGAATAGTGGTCACCGAATCTGGGATGGTCACGCTGGTGAGATTGTGATCAAAAAACGCAAGTAAACCAATGGTGGTCACTGAATCCGGGATGACGACATCTGTCTCGTTACCGTCATAGCCAATAAGTAATGACTTATCAGTTGAACCATCAGGGTTTTTGGCATATTGCAACCCTTCCGTTGCTCGTTCACAGCCAGTAAGAAAGGCTAAACTAAGTAAAGTGCCTAGAATTTGGGTAGTTGCTTTCATGAGTCTTGCCCTTGATAATGTCATGACTGTTTCGTATTTTATTACTACCGTCATCTAATTCCCTTTACGAACGCATTAAAACGTTCACAGGTAGTAAGCTTTATTTTGAGATAAGAGGATGATAGCAGTACTTTCAGCGGTTAGTCATTCCCAACAAATTGTTAAGTTAATTTCACCATTCAAAAGGTTACTCTGGCCAGCCAAACACACCACAATGAGTGCTAAATCACGCTCTATCGGATAACTTGTTGTAGGGTAAAAACCTGTTAACTGAGTATTAATGAGTAAAAGTACTAAACAATAATGGGGCACAAATAAGCCAATTCATCGTCACCATTCAGATGAAACTAACATGCACACCTGTCTGCAGTGTTCAATGCAGAGCATTTAAGACGAAAAAAGCGAGCACTAGGCTCGCTTTCAAACATATGATTTCAATAACTACTACAGCAGTTCAACTGATTGTCGGGCGATGACGTATTCTTCGTTGGTTGGGATAACCATCGCCACCGCGCCCAGCAGCTCGGATTGAGCAATAATGCCAGCGCTGCCAAAGCGTGCCTCTTCGTTGCCCTTCTCATCTTCCACAAAGCCCAATAGTTTGAGGTTGTTGAGAATTTCGCGGCGAATTGGCAACGAGTTCTCACCGATACCGCCCGTAAAGATGATAGCGTCCAGGCTGTCGAGCGGAATTAGGTATGAACCAATGTATTTAGCAACACGATACGTGAAGACTTCGAACGCCAGTTTCGCGCCCTCATGCCCCTGCTCCATCGCTTCTAGAATCCCACGTGCATCAGACGTCAGGCCCGACACTCCGAGGAAACCTGACTTTTTATTCAGCGCTTCAAACACCTGCTCCTGACTCCAGCCTTTCTTCATCAGAAATTCGATGATCCCAGGATCCAGGTCACCAGAGCGAGTCCCCATCATCAAGCCAGCCAGCGGCGTAAAGCCCATCGACGTGTCAACAGACTGGCCATCGCGGATAGCACATACCGAGGCGCCATTACCCAAGTGGACAGAAATAAAGTTCGATTCCTCAGCCTTCTTGTCCAACATTTTAGCCGCTTCACGGCTGACGTAATAATGGCTAGTGCCGTGGAAACCGTATCGGCGGATCCCATACTGTTCATACAGTTCATGCGCAATTGCACCAGTGAACGCCTTGCGAGGCATAGTTTGGTGGAATGCGGTATCGAACACTGCGAATTGAGGCAGCTCAGGGAACGCCAGCATCGACGCCTGGATACCCTTCGCACCTGCCGGGTTGTGGAGCGGAGCAAGATCAGACAGGCTCTCAATTTCAGCCAGCACCTTATCATCAATACGAACAGTCGAAGTGAATTTTTCCCCGCCATGAACGATACGGTGACCAACGGCAACTATATCTTTGCTGAGCCCTAATGTGTCCATCAGGTCAACGATTCGGTTAATGGCGTGCTGGTGGTGATTGTCAGGGGCGGTGATCGCCTCTTCGGTTTTGTCACCGTCGTATTTCCAACTAATCACGGCTTCTGGCAGACCAAAGCATTCGCCAAGCCCACTGATGATGGCGTCACCGGTTTGAGAATCGATCACTGCGAATTTCAGCGAAGAGCTACCAGAGTTGATGACCAGCACGAACTTATTAGACATGAATTATGTATCCTGTTTCAGACTGAGGGTCGAAGTGTTTCACTTCTTGTTTGTATTGACCCATTATTCAATAATTTTTGAATCTTTCAACTTTGTTTTAATTTTTATTTTCTCTCAAACGAAATTTTCTTGATCTACAGCAAGCAGCGATTTTTTTTATCTGATGAAATATATCGGTGATCACAACGAATGCCCGGAGTGGCAACAAAAAACGTATCGTTACCACCCCGTTTGATTAGTCCCAGATCAGCACTATGGTTTCACGCCGGGCAAACATTTCCATGTGCTGCTCAAGCACCTGTTTGAGCATTGCCAGTTGCTTGTCGTCTTCCGATTCACAAAAAATACTCAGCGTGCTGCGCTTCTCATCGACTTCCATTCTGGCCGTACCAATCGGGAAATGAACTATGCCCTGCCATTCGTCCCATTGTGCATGCACTTTACGTGCAAAATGGCGACACAACACCACCAAATACTTACTGACATGTTCAGAGTGAACGTGAGTTTTTGCATGTAACATGACTTTCTCCAAATGCGATGGCTCAACGCAAAAAGGCTTGCCAAAAAATGGCAAAGCCTGAGCCGAAAAAGGATGATTAGAACTGATAAGCCGCTGAGAGCTTGACGTTACGTCCCGGTTCGTAGTCGTCGGTATTAAGACCACGCGCTAGGCCCGTCCGCGAAGCATGTGACACATAAGCCTCGTCAAAAATATTGTCGATTCCAAAAGTGACAGACAAGTTCTGCGCTTGTGAAGGCAACCATTGTACATACAGGTTGTGGACATTGTAGCCGTCTTTGTCTGCGGTTCCTTCCAAAACGTTGTCTTCATCCAGCACCACAATTGAGGTCCAGCCGAAAATGGTATCAATCGAATCCGCCTGATAATCCAGTGTCAGCGCAATGGAGTCGCCCATGTCTGAACTGCGTTCATTCTCCAGAACCGGACCGCCATTGGTTTTGTCTTTGTTATCCGACTTGGCATAAGACAGCTTCGAATTGAACTGTTTGTATCCATAAGAAGCACTGAACTCAAAGCCTTTGTACTCTGCATCCCCTTGGTTGACTATAGTGTAACCAGCCCCGTTCCATTCCTCAGCGTGATAATCGTCAATGTCCGTTCTGAACAGCGTCAGACTCGAACTGATGAAGTGATCATCAATACGTTTGTTAAAGCGCACACCGCCTTGCGTATTCAAACCGGTTTCCGCTTTGATGTTGTCATCCAGATAGGTCGTGGTCTGATAACGGACAAAGGTTTCCAGTAATTCCGGACCTTTAAACAAGCTGCGCGTGCTGGCAAATAAGGTCCAGTCTGAGTTGATATTCCATTCTGTCGCCAGCGCCCAGGTCACATCGTCGAAACTGTCTGTGCCCGTTTCGGCTTCACGTTTGTAGTCGTCAAAACGCAAGCCCGCTGTCACGCTCCAGTTGTCCAGCAGATACACTTTGTCTTCGACAAACACCGCCGTCGAAATTGCGCTCTCATCCATGTATTTCTTGCCACCGTATTTACTGGTGCTGTTTTTGTTCATGTAATCCAGGCCATATGTCACGTGGTTACTCAGGCCAATAAGGCTAACATCCGAATGGAACGTCGCGTTAACCCCGGTATTGCGGTTGGTGGCGGTGTTGCGTGACGCACGCCCCATGCGTTCCCAACCCGTTTTGCTCTCATCACGATCGATTTCGGTTTGACTGCTGTACACCACCACTTTGCCATTGTGATGCTGCTTATCAAGCGCATAACTTAAAGTGACCGTGTCACGGTCATAATCGGTGGGAATCAACAATTCACCGCTGAGTCCTTCGTTTGCACCACCGTTCATGTCCGGACGCGGACTGTAATCACCGCTGTCGCGATAAAGGTCATAGGAGAGTTCAAAACGGTGGTCCATTGAAGGTTCAAACCCGATTTTGCCGAGAATGTTGTATACATCACCAGCTGCACCGAAGGTCTCTTCACCATTGCCATCTTTAAAGTTTTTATGTTCAACGTAATGACCGTAAATCATGGCGTCGACGCGGTCGCTTAACTGGCCAAAGGCCGTTAGCGATCCCTGTCGGTTGTCATTGGTTGCGTAACCACCAAACACCCGGGCACCAAAACGTTCGTTGTATCGCAACAAATCCTTGGCATTTTTGGTTTCGAAATAGACCGCCCCGCCCAGGCCATTCTGAGTCACGGAGTTGTTGCCAACTTCAACATCGACCGATTTGAGAATGTCCGGATTGAGCGTCAGGTTGCCAATATGATGAAACATATTGGCATGTTGAGATGCCCCATCAAGACGAATATCCAAGTCGGTTTCCCCTAAACCACGAATGTTAATTCGTTGGTTGACCGAGTGAGTACCACCGACATCAACCCCGGGAATATCGCGTAGCAAGTCAGACATGTGATCCGCTTGTTTTACCGACATATCTTCCGCCCCCAGTGACTCTGAGTTACTCGAGACTTTGGTTCCCCATACAACGACTTCATCAAACTGAGTGTTTTCCTCTGCAACAGCCGGAGCCGCCAACATCATGCTGATCACTAAACCCAGTAAGGTTCTTTTATGAGGTGTAGTTTTAACCCTTTTCATGAAATTTATCCCACAAATACAAATGATAACAATTCGCAATTATGATAAGTTTCATTACTATTAACGGGAAGATGAATAGGTTATGCAAGATCGCATAGCTGTTATGAAGAAAGCGCAATATGACCAGTAGTGAAGTTCGCGGTACTAGACTGCATAAGATCGCCTTGACCAAAAAAGTCCACCATGACGAAAAACAGCTGATCGTCAGTCAGTCGGCCAATGGCAGCAATCCCATTGCTGAAGGGCATTTCTTCTCTTATCAATGCGACCAGGCCTTCGCGTTACATGGTGGCAACAGCTATGAACTGATGAACTCTCAGGTGGTTTCCACGGCACCACCTGCTGTGATTGTCACCCTGTTGTTGGAGGGTAAGCTCGATTTCGGTTACGACGATCTGGCATTCAAACTAGAAGCGGATCAGCGACCGCAAGGCGTTATGGTCAACCTGGCCAAAGCCGCGAATTTTCGCCGGGCACTGCAGGCCAACGTCCATGTCGTCAAAGTGAATATGATGTTTCATCCTCACTGGATTCAGACCAAACTTGGCCTTCCATGCGGCATGGACTGTTTCCTTGAGCATCACAAAAATCATCTGAATATTCGCATGACACCAGAAATCATCCGGCTTGCAGGAGAGCTGATTGCTCTGCCCTCACCGAAAAGTTTTATTGAGCGTATGAAGATGGAGAGCCTCACTTATCAGCTCATGGCGCATATTTGCCAGCAATCCGAAGCCGGAACAATCCATCAGTGTCACTGCGCAAAAACGGCAAATCAGTATGGCGAGCTTGAAGACATGATCAGTTACATCGAAACACACCTGAGTGATCCCCTCAATCTGGAACAACTGGCGCAGCAGTTTTCGATGAGCGTATCGAATCTGCAACGTCGCTTTAAGCAACAACTCGGTATGACAGTGAATCTGTATATTCGTCAGCGGCGGCTGGAGATCGCCAAGCAGCATCTGGAAAGTGGTTTGGTCACGATCACCGAAGCGGCCTACGATGCGGGCTACCAGCACCCGTCCAACTTTACCATCGCCTTCAAAAAAGCATTTGGCCAGCCACCCACGGCTTTTGTAAAACTTTGAACTCTTAGCACGGCAGGAGTAGAATCGGGGCAGATATCGCATTGCGGAGAGCAGTATGAACATTGGGGAAGTCGCCAAACTGACCGGTTTATCCAGTAAATCGATTCGTCTTTACGAAGAAAAAGGGTTAATCGCGCCACCACTTCGCAGTGAGTCTGGTTATCGTGAATACTCCAAACTGCAAATTCAGCAGCTCAACCTGATTTCACGCGCGAAAAACGCGGGCTTTTCATTGGCAGAGTGTAAAGACTTCGTGCACCTGGCCGAAGACCCACATCGACAAAGTCGTGATGTGAAAAGCCGGACCGAAGAAAAGCTCAAAGAAATCGAAGTGAAAATCCGCGAATTAACGGAAATTAAAAAACAACTCAAAAACTGGGTATCCGCTTGCCCGGGCGATTCAGGCAGCCAGTGCCCGATTATTGAAGACCTGACCAAATGAAGCAAAACAGCCGCTCAATGAGCGGCTGTTTTTCGTTAATGGTAAGTACACATACGTTTACCGTCCAGCTCTAAAACATTGAACGGCGTTTCGTAGATGTCACTGAGCACCTTCTCGTCAATCACCTCGTCTACACGTCCACCCGCCACCACTTTGCCGTGTTTCAGTGCCAGAATGATGTCTGAGTAACAAGAAGCAAAGTTGATATCGTGAATCACAACCACTACGGCTTTGTTCATTTCGTGCGCCAAACGCTGAATGGTGCGCATGATCTGGAGCGAGTGTTTGATATCGAGATTGTTCAGCGGCTCATCGAGGAAAACGTAGTCAGTGTCCTGAGCAATCACCATCGCAATGAACGCCATTTGTCGCTGGCCGCCACTCAGCTCATCCAGGTACTTGTGTTGAATGGCTTGCAGATCTAGATACGCGATTGCCTGCTCGATGATAGATTCATCCTCTGCGGTCAGTTTGCCTTTCGAATATGGAAAACGCCCAAACGAGACCATTTCCCGCACAGTAAAACGCATGGTAATGGTATTGGCCTGGCGTAGCACCGACAGCCGTTTTGCCAACGCCTGGGTGTTCCACTCCGCCAGCTCTTTGCCGTCGATCACCACCGACCCCGCATCTCGGGGAAGCAGTCGGCTCGCCATGGACAATAAGGTACTTTTTCCGGCTCCATTCGGGCCGATAATAGAGGTAACTTTGCCTTTTTCAAAGTTAGCGCTGGCCTCACTCACCACCGCTTGTTGACCAAACATTTTGGTCAGTTTTTCCAGTTTAATCATAACTATAGAATTTTATTGCGGATCAGCATCGATAAGAAATAGACGCCACCGATAAAGTTAATCACGACGCTGAGCGTGGTTGAAAATGCAAACAGGTTTTCGACAATCCATTGCCCACTCAGCAACGCAGCGACCGATAACATTGAACACCCGACCAGCAGAACGCGATGCTGAAAAGCGTTAAAAAACTCACGAGTCAGGTTGGTCACCAACAAACCAAAGAACATAATCGGCCCCACCAAAGCGGTCGAAACGGCAATCAGAATGGCCGATAACATCAGCACCCGTTTAGTTGTGCCTTCCACGTCAACACCCAGACTCACCGCATTGTCTTTATCGAGCCAGAAAACATCCAGCGTCCGGTGCATTCGGTAAAGCAACCCGCTAACCACCACCAGAATCGGCATACACAGATACACCAGATCCACTTTGACGTTGTTAAAGCTGGCAAACATGTTGGCTTGCACCGACGCAAAATCATTCGGATCCATCAGCATGATGAAAAATGACGAAATGTTGGAGAACAACTGACCCAGGATCACGCCCAGAAGCAACAATGCAATCAGGTTACGCTGCTGTTTCTGGAAATAAAACCAGAACAGCACTAACGAGAATCCCAGCATCATTGCCACAGACAAACCGAAGTTAAGGTATGCATTGAGCGCATAAGCACTCATGCCGCCAAAAGTGGCCACCACCAACACCTGTGTAAACAGGTACAGCGCGTCAAAACCCATAATGCTTGGAGTGAGAATGCGGTTGTTCGTGATGGTCTGAAACGCCATTGACGATAGCGCAATCGCGGTTCCGGCTAACACCATTGCCAAGACTTTAGGCACCCGACGGGACAGAAAATATTGATAGTTATCCGCATTTAAGCCAATGGCAATAAACAGCGTCGCGAACACCAGTGCGATCGCCAGCAGGCCGATAAGTTTGTATTTATCTTGCATGTTGCTGACCTCGCAGGATAAACACGATAAACACTCCGCCGCCGAGGATACTGATGATCATGGAAATTGGCACTTCGTATGGAAAAATCAGCGTTCGGCCAACCAAATCACACACCAGCACAATCAGAGCGCCCAGAATCGCGGTCAACGGAATGTTACGACGTAGATTGTCGCCAAAATAAAGGCTCACTAAATTGGGTACTATCAACCCAAGGAAAGGCAATTGTCCGACAATCATCACTACTGTCGCGGCCATCACCGACACCAGCATCACACCGATTACGAGCACCTGCTGATAGTTCAGCCCCAGATTGATGGCAAAGTCTTTTCCCATCCCCACCGCAGAAATACGAGCCGCATAAAGGTAACTGAACACCGCAACTGGCAAAGCGATGTAGAGCAACTCATAATCGCCCTGAAGCAGGTTGGCAAAATTGGCCACCGCCCACCCGGACAGGTTTTGGATCGCATCGTATTTATAAGCGATAAAGCTGGCTAACGAGTCCACCACATTGCCGAAAATGATCCCGATCAGCGGCACAAATACGGCGTTTTTGAACTGAACGCGCTGGATAAACTGAACGAACACCAGCGTTCCGGCCATTGCGACCAAAAAGATCAGCCATAATTGGTTTCCGTCCCCGAAGATCACCAGACTGAGCACATAACCTAGCATGGCGCACTCAATGGTGCCGGAGGTTGAAGGGGCCGCAAAGCGGTTCTGACTGATCTGCTGCATAATAAGACCAGCAATGCTCAACCCTGCCCCCGCGAGCAATATGGCCAACAAACGTGGAACGCGGCTGTAAACAAGAAGCTGCCACGCGGCAGCTTCTCCCTGAATCAGTTGTGTTACGCTCAACTCTCCGACACCGACAAACAGGGACGCAGCGCTGAGCAACAGCAAAACAAGCAATAACTTTTTCAAAGCTAACCTCTGCTTGAATTTGGCTTACATCATGCCAACAGACTGTTTCACATCGGAGATCATCTGTTCAGTGGCCGTCACACCAGAAATCGCCAGATACCAGGCATTCAGATCCAAAAACGTCATGTGCTTGTTCTGGTAAGCTTTGGTCGCTTTGATCAGGTCATTTTCAAACTCTTCTCGGGTGTGGCTCTTACCTTTGTTGACCAGCTTATCGCGGTCAATGATCAGCAAAGTTGTTGGATCAGCTTTGCGAATGTATTCGTAAGAAACAAGATCGCCGTGACGGCTGGCTTTAATGCCTTCCACGGTTGGTTTAAAACCAAAATCTTTGTAAATAGCAGAGAAGCGAGACTGCTCGCCAAACGTCGTGATGTTACCACCCGAGCTCATGACCGTCAGGGCATCAATGTTGTTGTTCTGGTTGTAGCTACGAATCGACTGAAACTCTTTGTCCAGCGCATCGATTTTTTGCTCCACTTGCTCGCTCTTGCCAAACACCTTACCCAGGTTTCGCCACTGCTCCTGAGTCGATTCCCAGTAGCCTTTTTTATCATCGGCTGCGAAGACGATGGTCGGGGCGATTTTTTTCAGCTCATCAAAGCTGGTAACCGCACGTGACCCGATGACGATCAAATCCGGCTTTTGCATGTAGATGGTTTCAAAATCCGGTTCAAACAAACTGCCAGCCGACGCATATTTGCTGTCATCGTACTTCGCCAAATACGCGGGCAGTGTCGTGGCTTTTGCTACCGCAACTGGCTCGACGCCCAGACTGTCTACAGCATCAAGAGCACCGATGCCAATCACGACAACGCGCTGAGGGTTCTGCTCCAGCGTAGTACTGCCCATTTCATGGGTAACGGTCACCGGTGCCGCCGACACTGTGAATGAAGCCAGCACCCCTAACGTGAAGATTCCGAACGAAGTTTTCATGATATACGCCTTATTAATGAGAATCATTATTATTTTGATTAGCGCAATATAGCGGCTATTATACTGCTGATCAACAAGCAATTTATTTTTCTCGCATTGGCATATAATCATTCTTAAGCCATACTTCATAAGGGTTGTAGTTGTACCGGGGTGGTACCATGGATAAAGTAGAGTTTGAGAAACTGCTCACCGAAGTGGATGACCTGACCATCTCTCAAAAAATGGAACTGGTAGAGAAACTAAGATACCAGGGACACCAAATCGATTACTTCAGTGATCTGATTACCCAGGAAGAGCTTGATATGTTGATGGAGCAATCAGACAGCCCATCAAAAAAGAGACAGAGTGAACAGATGAAATAAAAAAGCCAGTCGCAAGACTGGCTTTTTTACGTTCAGAAGAAATCGATGGAATTTCGGCCGCTGTTCTCGTCTCGACTCGGCTTGGACTTCTGCTCTTTTGGCGCGGTTTTACTGTTGGCTTTTTTGCCAGACTTGTCACCTGCCCGTTTGTGCTTTTTCTCTGCAACAGGCTTAGCTGGCTTTGACGCTGGCTGTTTGGCCTTAGGTTCTGGCTCACTTACCGGCGCATCGCACAATACAACGTAGTATTCCTGATTGAATTCAAAGAAATCACCATCGTAAAGCTTGCGGCGCTTGCGTGTTTCCAGCTCGCCGTTGACCGCAACATAACCTTCTGCGATGGCATGTTTGGCTTCACCACCGCCACTCACCAGGTTGGCGATCTTCATTACTTTGTACAGCTCTATCGGCTGAGCAGAAACCTCAATGCCCTCGGCCTCGATTTCAATTTCCTGCTCATGTTGCTCGTTCAATTCTGTTGTCATAACAAACCTGACTTTGTTTTCGTTGCCGCAGTGTACCGCTATTATCAGGCGGGATACAGTTTTCTCAACATACGCCGGCGTGAAAAAACGCGTTGTGCGATTTCTGCCGCCAAACAACCACCACCTTTCTAGCAAGGTGTCCGTTTGATACGCTTAAGAGCGCTTCTCTGCGAAGCGCTCAACCCATCAGACAACGGCGGACACCATCGAAATCAGGATTGAAACGCCGGTCGGGCTGACACACATTCAAACCACTGTGCTATGTGCGTAAAGCGGTTCAACACTTCAATATTCAACCCCTTCATCGCAAACCCGATAAAGATATAGCTTGTGATATCCACGATGGTGAAGTGTTCACCAGCCACATATGAGCTTTCCGCCAAGCGTTGATCCAGTTGTGGCAAGAACGCCTCAACCCTGGCCTTCGATTCTACGCCCCACGCTTCCACACAATGTTCCCGGTCTTTATACATACCTGTCAGGTTGCGAAACGCCTGAAAACCAGCCACCAACCCTTGAAACTCAACCACTCGATGCCACATCTCCACCTGCGCTTTTTCCAGTGCGTTGCGACCAAACAACGCGTGGTCATTCGGAGTCACTTCATCGAAATAACGGCAGATAGCGACACTTTCACATACGGTCGTACCGTCATCCAGTTCCAGCAAAGGCACCTTACCATTCACACACTTGCGTAGAAATTCGTCCGTAAGATTTTCTCCTTCACGCACATTAACCTGAACTCGTGGCACATCAACTCCCAGCTCTTTAAGAAACAGGGAGACGCGTCGGCAACTCGGGGTCATTTCAGTTTCATAAATTTTCATGTCACTTCCTTATATGACTTTTTCAGAACGATCGTTTAGATTACAATCTAGATAATTTCTAAACGTTCAGTCAAGAATTATTTTAGTCAGGAATTCATCTCTGCATGGCACGAAAAAGTAACTTTGACCGGCAAGAAAAACTGCTGGAAGCAATGGAATTGTTTTGGCAACGAGGCTACGCCAATACAGCCATCTCCGATTTGGTCGATACCCTAAAAATCAACCGCTTCAGTCTGTACAACACATTTGGTGACAAGCAGTCGTTGTACTACGAAGCGCTCGATGCGTACCTTAACAGTGTCTCGTTCCCGTCCGCACAAACTTTGGACACTTCCGACGCTGACTGGACTGAGCTGAGAACGTTCCTGATCAGTTTTGCCAAACTACAGCGCCGCCGACCTTGTGGTTGTTTCATGCAAAATGCACTGGTGGAGCATGCTGGCCAGGACGACCAGGTTCTCAGTAAAGGGCATCATCTGTTCGACTTTCTGTTGCAACGCATCGAATGTGCGCTGCACAACGGGCAAAAGAACGCGAAAGTGCGGGACGATCTCTCCTCACATCAGTTGGCCTGCCTGATACTTAACCAGATGCAGGGAATGCGGGTGCTCGGTAAGGCAAAGCGTTACCAGGATCTCGATAATGCGTTAGAATGCCTGCTGTTGTTAGTCGAGAACCCGAACTATGAGCGACATTAAAGCCTACGCCATCCGACTCACCCGAGGGGATGATCTGAAACAGGCAATCCAACATCTTGTAGTTCAGCGTCACATCCAGGCGGGCAGTATCGCATCTTGCGTGGGCAGTTTATCGCAATTGCATGTGAGACTGGCGGGCGCCGAACAGAACATGCGACGGTGTGAATCTTATGAAATCGTATCACTGATGGGCACACTGACCCCTCAACATCAGCATCTTCACATCAGTGTTTCTGACGTTAACGGTCAGGTATGGGGAGGGCATGTCCTCGACGGATGCCTCATTGATACGACCGCAGAGCTGATCATTCATTATTATCCAGATTACGTTTTTGACAGAGAAGACGATAAGACAACAGGATACAGTGAGCTATCTATCAAAAACGTCAGCTCACCCCAGTAAATCTCTAAAAATTAAGTTATTTTTTATAAATTGTCGCCTAACTAAAGTACCATGCTTCATAAATGTTTCATCGACAGCCGTTATGTTACTCAGACCTCAAACTTATTTAGTCTATCCAAACAGTAACGCTGATTCCGCAAACTGATACGAAGCGCAAACAGTCACAAGCCTGGTTGGATGGCATTCACTCTTCCACCTGGTTATGTTGGCGAAACTCGACTTAATGGAAACTTCTCCCGTCGTGAGAGACTATTACGATCAAATGATGAAGGACAGCTTCATCAACATTCTGGATGTATTCAATGAAGGCATTTTCTGTGTCAGCGTGCAGAATGAAATGTCCTTCATGAACCCCAATTTCTATCGCCAGTTCGGGCTGGGCACTGAATTTGCCCACATACAGGACTGGCTGGCATTGGTGCACCCAGATGAACGTGATGTCCTTGCCGGGGAAATACATAAGTTGCTGGAAAATCAGGTCAGCCGAATCACCAATCAATATCGGGTACGCCATTTAAGCGGACATTATATCTGGATAGAAGGCACCGCCATACTCAAGCAGCAAAACGGCAAGCGCTTTATTCTGGGGAGTCACCGGAACATTTCCGCTCAGAAGATGATGGAAGAGTATCTGCGTCAGGCGGCGCTAACCGATGTCCCATCCGGACTTGCGAATCAATCAAAACTGACCATAGAACTGGAACGCCTTGCCAGACAAGAAGAAAGCGATTACGCCCTTATCTACATTCAAAATGATGAGATGCGCTTTTACCTCAACCACTACGACACCAAACTGCTCAAACGCATGCTCAACTTCCTGTTGCGCACGCTTAACGATCTCCCTTACGAAGTATCCGAACTGTACCGTTTGCGCACCGAAGATTTTGCTCTTTTGGTCAAAGGGGATCTGTGTGACGACGAGCTGTTGTCTCTGGGTCGACACATCATGTCAAATTATCAGGAAAGCCTGTCGGCCAATAACCTGGCGTACGGCAAAGACATCAGTGTCGGGATCTACCCTCGCGTTGACCGCAAACTTTCCCCGGAAGAGGTCATAAAAATCGCCGCACGCACCTGTCAGTTTGGCCGCGAGCGCAACAGCCATCGCCTGGAGATATACAGCAGTGATACCAGACGTAAAGTGGAGCGCTTTTTCTTCATCGAGCAAGGCCTGAAAAGTGCCATTGTCAATGGTGAGTTGAACGTGAAATTCCAGCCGATCGTGGATGCACAGTCGCAGCAAGTGGCCAGTTTTGAAGCATTAGTACGTTGGCGTTCTAAAACCTTCGGAGAAATTTACCCGGATGAGTTCATTCCGGTGGCGGAGAAAAAAGGTTTGATTGTCGACCTCGGCTATGTGGTGTTTGAAAAAGCCTGCAAGTTCATTCACCGTTATCACCTGATGCACAACTGTGATGTCAAAGTGAACGTCAATGTCTCCGTGGTGCAGTTACTGACGCCGCAGTTCCCGGAGCAGGTCAACAATATCGCCACGCGGGCCAATGTTCCTACGTGTAACATCGTGCTGGAGCTGACGGAAACCGTTATTCTTGATAATAACGAGTACGCGCGACGTCAGCTAAAAGAGCTGAAACAATACGGATTTAACCTGTCGCTGGATGACTTTGGCGCCGGCTACAGCTCACTCAACAGCTTTTTCGAGCTGCCCCTGAGCCAAATCAAAATCGATAAAGCGCTGGCCTGGCACTCGCTTAAACATCGGGTATCGTTCGACTATCTCGAATTCATCACTCAACTGTGCCGTACAAATGGCGTAGATGTAGTAATCGAGGGTATTGAAGATGCTCAAATGCAAAAAACGTTTGCCGAGATGGGCGCGACCTACCTGCAAGGATACTGGTTCTCCAAGCCACTGAGTATCGCCAGCGCCAGTCAATTCACCCTATGAGAGGGAGCATCATGGCGCCGACGGCTACCGATAGGGCTGCTGCCAAGTTTTTAGGTTTTCACCGCCATCACCTTAGAACTTGTCACTGCGAAGTCTGCGGTTTTTTCTGAATGCTTTTCACCTAATCACCAAACCGGCAGTGCTGCTAAAAACTGGATAAGCTCACGAGCTGTTGGGTGTATTCCTGTTGCGGATGACTGAACATGGCTTGAGTTTCACCCTGCTCAATCACTTCGCCATTACGCATTACAATCGTGTAGTGACAGAGCGATTTAACCACATTCAAATCGTGACTGATAAACAGATAGGTCAACCCGTATTTTTCTTGCAGTGACTTAAGGAGATCCAATACCTGAGCCTGCACGGTGCGGTCAAGTGACGAGGTCGGTTCGTCCAGTAAGATGAACTCGGGCTTGAGAATCAATGCCCGCGCAATCGCAATACGCTGTCGCTGACCACCGGAGAATTCATTCGGATAACGGTGCCGGGTCTGCGGATCCAAATCCACCTCTTCCATCACCTCGCATATCATACGATCGAGCACATCTTCATCTAATTGCTGGTGATGAACCCGCAAACCTTCACCAATCACCTGAGCAACTGACATTCTCGGATTGAGCGCCGAAAACGGGTCTTGAAATACCACCTGCATTATACTCCGATACGGCAGCATGCCTTTTCGATCCAATGCCTGCAAATCCGTTCCGGAATAAACGATACTGCCTTCAGAAGCGACCAACTTCAGAATTGCCATACCGGTCGTGGATTTTCCTGAGCCACTTTCTCCAACCAGGCCAATGGAGTGGCCCCGCTTTAACTCAAACGCCATGTTTGTCACCGCTTTTACGTGTGACATAACCCGCTTAAATAATCCACCAGTGATCGGGAACCAGACTTTCAGTTGTTCCACGCTCAGCAGCGTTTCATTACCGAATGGGACATCCACCGGCAATCCTCGTGGATCGGAGTTGATCAACTGACGCGTATAGGGATGCTGTGGTTCAGAAAACAGAGCCTTACATTCTCCTTGTTCAACCAATTTTCCGTCCTGCATCACCGCCACACGATCCGCGATGCGGCGCACAATCGACAAATCATGGGTAATGAACAACATCGCCATCCCCAACTCTTGTTGCAACGATTTCAACAAATCGAGAATCTGAGCCTGAACCGACACATCCAACGCCGTGGTGGGTTCATCGGCAATCAGCAGCTCAGGTTCATTGATGAGTGCCATGGCAATCATCACCCGTTGCCGCTCTCCACCTGAGAGCTCGTGCGGGTATGCATTGATTTTGACTTTAGGATGGCGGATGCCCACTTTGTCGAGCCAGGTAATCGCTAACGACTCCGCTTTGTTGGTGCGCATGCCGCGGTGAACCGCCAGAGTTTCCACCAACTGCTTGCCAATTTTGTGCAGTGGATTCAACGATACCATTGGCTCTTGAAAGATCATACCAATCCGCCCGCCACGAATACCGCGAAGCTGACGTTCTGAGCACGTGAGCATGTCAACGCCATCAAACTGGATCTGCCCATTCAGATAATGCGCTGATCCTCGGGGCAACAATTTAAGTACCGAGTTGGCCGTCACCGACTTACCCGAGCCGCTCTCCCCAACTAATGCCAGCGTTTCACCCTTATTGATGGAAAAAGAGACCTTGTCTGTTACTTGTTCGATGTTGCTGCTGCGGCCAAAACCAACCGACAGCTCCCGGATTGTTAATACTGTTTTCGTCATCAGGATCTCCCTTGTTGGTGCGGGTCAAACGCATCCCGGACCGCTTCGCCAATAAACACCAGTAACGTTAGCATCAAAGAAAGAACCATAAACGCTGAAATGCCCAGCCAGGGAGCCTGAAGGTTCGCTTTACCTTGCGCCAGCAGTTCACCCAGCGATGGCGAACCGGCCGGCAATCCAAAACCCAGGAAATCCAGTGAAGTCAGTGTCGTGACAGAGCCGGAAAGAATGAACGGCATCATGGTCAGTGAAGCGACCATGGCATTTGGCAACATATGTCTGAGCATGATGCGTTTGTCATCCACGCCCATTGCCTGCGCGGCTCTCACGTAGTCAAAATTGCGGCAACGCAGAAATTCCGCGCGAACGATACCGACCAGACTCATCCAACTGAACAGCACCATAATGCCCAGCAACCACCAGAAGTTCGGCTCAACAAAACTCGACAAGATGATCAGCAGAAACAAGGTGGGCATTCCCGACCAGATCTCAATAAAACGTTGCCCAAACAGATCCAGCCAGCCTCCGTAGTAACCTTGTGTCGCACCCACCGCAACACCAACCACACTCGATACAATGGTGAGCACGAAACCAAAGAGCACCGAAATACGAAAGCCATAGATAATTCTGGCCAAGACATCCCGACCTTTGTCATCGGTTCCCAGCCAGTTAACGGCATCCGGTGCCGACGGTACTGACCCCTGGATATTGTAATTGATCGTGTCATAGCCGAAACGGATCAACGGCCAAACAACAAATCCCTTCTCTTCAATCAGTTCCAGAATATACGGATCCGTGTAATCCGCGGCAATGTCGAATTCGCCGCCAAAATCGGTTTCTGCGTACTCATGAAACACCGGGAAAAACCATTGATTGTCATAGTCGACAAACAGCGGCCGATCGTTTGCAACCAGTTCGGCAAATAAACTGATGATAAACAATACAGAAAAAAACCATAACGACCACCAGCCACGTTTATTGGCACGGAAACGTTGCCAGCGCGCTTCATTTAACGGGTTTCTTCTTCTGGATGACACTAACTTCATTAACGCGCCTCAAAGTCGATGCGAGGATCGACCCATGTGTAAGTCAGATCGGAAATAATACTCAGGATTAATCCCAGCAAAGTCATGATATACAGTGAGCTGAACACAACCGGATAGTCGCGCTGAATCGTCGATTCAAAACCCAGTAGGCCAATGCCTTCGAGCGAAAACATTACTTCGATCAACATAGAACCGGTGAAGAAAATACTGATAAAGGCGCTGGGAAAACCCGCAATAATGATCAACATGGCATTGCGGAAGACATGTTTGTATAAAATGCTGCGCTCATCCAACCCTTTCGCTCTGGCTGTGACAACGTACTGTTTATTGATTTCATCGAGGAAAGAGTTTTTCGTCAACATACTCAGGGTTGCAAATCCGCCAATCACCATCGCCAGGATAGGCAGCGTTAAATGCCAAAAGTAGTCGGCAATCTGCTGATACCAGGTCAGTTGTTCAAAGTTGCCAGACACGAGCCCGCGTAGAGGGAACCAACTGAAATAGTTCCCACTGGCGAACACAATGATCAGGATGATGGCAAACAAAAAGCCCGGAATAGCATAACCGACGATGACCACCGCACTAGACCAGATATCAAATCGCGAGCCGTGGTGGATAGCCTTGAGGATCCCCAAGGGGATAGAGATCAAATAGATAATCAGCGTACTCCACAAGCCAAGAGAGATCGAGACCGGTAAACGCTCCACAATCAGGTCGATGACGTTCCCACCTTTAAACAGACTTTCGCCAAAGTTAAAGGTGATGTAATTACTGAGCATGTCCCAGTAACGTTCAAGAATGGGCTTATCAAAGCCGAACTGTTTGCGTATTTCAGCGACCACTTCAGGATCTAACCCGCGAGAACCCTTGTACCCTGTCGGAGAGCCATTGTCGCTGGCCGACGGTAAGTCGACTTCACTACCGCCACCGGCAAAGCGCTCCATGATACCCGAGTTATGCCCTTCTAATTGGGCAATGGCCTGCTCTACCGGCCCACCCGGCGCAATCTGGATAATAAAAAAGTTAATCGTGATGATCGCCCACAACGTGGGGATCACCAATAATAGACGCCTGAATATGTAAGCTGCCATTTATCCCTCTTTTCAGCGACGCTTCTCTGGTAGCTTTTGCGCTTTCTGCTTGTCTACCCACCATGTGTCCACACCGAGGTCGTACTTCGGTATCTCATTAGGGCGACCAAATTTGTCCCACATTGCAACCCGGTACATGCTGGTGTGCCATTGAGGAATGATATAAAAACCCCATTGCAATACCCGATCCAGCGCACGGCCCAAGGTCAGTAGCTTCTCCGGGTCCTGCTGATTTTTCGCAATTTCTTCGGTCAACTTGTCAACCACAGGGCTACGCACACCGGCAGTATTGTACGTGGAATCAATATAATGAGAGTTCCAGATAATCAATAAATTCGGGCTAGGATACGGGTTGGGTGAGTAGGACGACGAGACCATATCGAAATCACGTTCTCGCAGACGCTTGGTGTACTGCGTCGTATCGATAGAACGGATCTTCATGCTGATCCCCATTCGCTGAAGGTTTTTCTGCACCGGTATCGCAATCCGCTCGGTAGTTGGGCTGTAGATCAGCATTTCAAATTCCAGTGGTTCACCTGTTTTCACGTTGGTCATCACTTTGTCTTTCAGTTCCCAGCCCGCTTGCTTGAGCAAGGCAAACGCTTTGCGCATCTGGCTCCGAATCCGGCCACTGCCATCGGTCACCGGCGGCTGATATTCTTCCGTAAACAGTCGCGGCGGCAGTTGGTCTTTAAATAGCTCTAATACGGCACGTTCACCCGCTCCGGGTGTCCCTTTCGCTTCGTAGTCCGTGTTTTGAAAGTAGCTGCGCGTGCGAGTGTACTGGTCGTAGAACATATTCTTGTTCATCCACTCGAAGTCCATACCATAACTGAGCGCTTCACGAACTCTTGGGTCTTTGAAAACAGGACGTTCGGTATTGAACACAAACCCCATTGCAGCGGCTGGCTGTTGATGCGGGATCTCTTGCTTTTTGATGAAACCTTTATCGAAGTTCACGCCGGTGTAAGACGTTGCCCAGAACTTCGCTGAGGCTTCCTGACGAAAGTCAAATTCTCCGGCTTTAAACGCTTCCAGCATCACTGTGTCATCGCGGTAGTAATCGTATTGAATGCGGGTAAAGTTATTACGCCCCACATTGACTGGCAGGCTTTTCGCCCAATAAGTCTCATCCAGGCCATACGTAACACTCTGACCTGACTTATAATCCACAATTTTATATGGACCGCTGCCCACCGGAGGCGTATTCAGCGGTTCGGCAAAGTTCTTATCTTTCCAGAAGTGTTCTGGCAATACCCGTGTCGACTGCATAAAGCTGAACAGTTTTTCCCGGTTTGGCGTCGCCATATCAATGCGCACCGTGAGCTTGTCTTTCACCGTCACGGACTTGATGTCTTGAAAATAGACCCGATACTGCGGAACTCCTTCCGTCATAAATTTATTGAACGTAAATGCCACATCTTCTGCCGTAATGGGCTCACCGTCCTGAAAACGCGCATCAGGATTGATGTCTATCTCCCCCCACGTGAAATCATCAGAATAACGCACCTTCTTGGCAATCAAGGGGTAATAAGCGTCAATCTCATCGCTGGGTGAAAACATCAGTGAATCGTACAATTCCGCGGTGCGTGCCGCGGCGACGCCTCTTGATGCATAGCGGTTGAAGTTGTCGTACGTACCAATCGCACCAAAGGTGATGCTACCGTATTTCGGGGCATCAGGATTCACGTAGTCAAAATGGGAAAAGTTTTCCGGATACTTCGCTTCTCCAAAGCCGACCAGCCTGGTTGTTTCGACCACGGCGGCACCACTGGCGGCGCTGAGTAACGATATGGATACGCCAAGTACGATGCGATTCATTTTCCCCATCTGGTAATCTCCCTGAACTTCTCTTATCTCTTAAACGGCTTAGACGCGTTTAATATTAATAAATCAATCACTTGAATAAGTATAGAGAAGAATACCAACCTTGAGACCGTTTTTGAAAAACAAATCGAACTTTCTTTTGCTGCGGTTATCTCAACTAAAAATGAGAAGGAGTGACTATGATCGTAACAACAACCCCAAATGTAGAAGGTAAACGGATTGTGGCTTACAAAGGCGTGATCGCTGGCGAAGCCATTCTTGGTGCGAACTTGTTTAAAGATATGTTCGCGGGTATCCGCGATCTGGTCGGCGGCCGTTCTGGCACCTACGAGCGGGAGCTGCAACGTGCCCGCGAAATTGCGTTTCAGGAACTGGAGCAAAAAGCGCAAGACCTCGGCGCTAATGCCGTGGTCGGTGTCGATATAGATTATGAAGTGCTTGGTCAGGGCAATGGAATGCTGATGGTTTCTGCCAGCGGAACGGCTGTTGTCGTAGACTGAACATGGAACATAAAGCCGCTGAACAATCAGCGGCTTTATCGTTAAATCATCTCTTTGGCAATCAACTGGAGCAAATACGTTTCTCTCTCGATGCTCATGCCTTTTTTCGGGCTGTCTGCTATAGTCTTTTCGTTATGGGCAATAGCCTCGTGGATGTTCATCCAGACCGCTTTCATGCCATTTTTTATCTCATAATCTTCATAGCGAGTTTCGCCCAGCTCACGATCAATTTTGCACGTATAGCAGTATGAGATCATATGAACAATGTCTGCATTGTCTTTGTACCAGGGACGGAACTCCTCATAGATACCATACGGCTTGATGCTGTGAATGTTGTTCGCCCCGGTTTCCTCTTCCAGCTCGCGGATCATGCCCTCAATGACGTCTTCACCTTCATCAATCCCTCCACCAGGAATGGAGTAATCATGATAACGCTCGGTATAGAGTAAAAGAATGTCTTCTCCATCCACCACAATCGCACGAGCTGCATTGCGCTTGAACACAATCTTATTGTCGAGGTGGTCAATGTCAGGATGGAGTGTGGTTTTGATATGTCGCATAAATCGGAGCCAGAGATTGTCAGAGCGTCGATTATACCTCCGGTTAACCAGATCTCAACCGGAGGCTGCGATGGCGTTTAACAGGCGTGTAAACCTAAACGCATAATATGTTGCGGACCCGCATTACCACCATAGTAAAACGTCTGGGTGTCTTCGAACCCGACTTTCTCGTAGCAATGACGGGCAACCGGATTTTTACAATTCACCGTCAGATACAGCCAGTTAAACGCCGGATAAGTGCTCTGGATAAATGACTTAATAACCGACATCGCTCGGGTACCTAAACCTTGCCCCTGGAAACGCTGGTCGATAAAGAATGCACGAAACCCAAGTGTTCCCGCTTCGCAAAAATCATGCGCATGCTGATAGGTCATATCCGTCAAGAAAAAACCGATCACAGCGCCATCGGCAAGAATCACATTGGGGTGAACTGCCGTGGAAATCAAACACAAAATCTCGTTAATGTCGCCAACATACTGCATCTGCTCCTGAGAAACGCTCAGGTCGCAGACCTCTTCATAATGGGAGGGCGTCATTTGTTCAATTTTAATCATTATATTGTCCTTAAGAAGTCAGAACTGCATTCCTTTGCAAGCAGAGAACCGCCCAATACCACTTAACTGGTATTGCCGATAAACCGTACTCCACCATAGAAACGAGGTCATTGAATTTCAAAGGAATTGTTTAAAAATGAGGTGTCGTCACGCAACCGCATCGTCTTGTTACTTGCAATTGGACAAAAAAATGCCACAAACATTCCGTTTGTGGCGTTACATAATTATATGCGTATAAATTGGCGAGGGTCTAATGTTGATATCAGAACCAGAGCGAAAAACTCACGTCTCCAAATCAAATTAAACATCCAGGAAAAGCCCATTGAAAAAATCACTGACACTTTTCCCACTCCTGAAGTCGCAACGTCAGACATAAATAGCTTCAGGAGCGTTTGTATTATGGCTGAGCTACCGGGCGATAACAGGTTGTAAAATACAACTTGACAAATAGTAAAAACATAAGCGATGCGGGTTTTGTCACTGATAAAACCGTTACCAGGATCACTTTATATTCGCGAAATTATCAGTTAAACGAGGCGTAAATCGTCGGTCGATTGGATTTTTATCGATTGACCTTTGTAACTGATGTAGCTGCCTTGACAATAAAGCCGGACGAGTTTCAAAATGACCTTCTTTCATCAATTTCCTACGATTAAACCGTTAACATGGATGTACGTGATTTAAATATGGAAATGGCCTCTAAACAGTTTAATGAGGTTATTTCAATCAGTGACAACCGCGTTATCCATCTCGCTTTTTCAAGAATCAATATTGATAACAATCTCGTTAATACCATTTCGACGGATTACGAATGGCATTTAATGTATTGGGATTCCGGTTTGTATCGCAATATTGGTTCGCGTATGCGCAGTGGTATCACAGAGTGGACGGCTTATCGCGATGACAATCACAACAGTTTGATGGCTCAGCGTGGGATCAAATACAAAACCGATTATACGCAATTGTCTCCAGACAATCAGTGTGTCGATATCCTCTCTGTCGCGACCAGCGCCCCTCTGCTGCCGGCAGAGCAGCATCATCTGGCCAGTTTGCGACCGGCATTAGCATTTAAAGCCGACACCATTTGGAAACATTGCCAGACAAAGCCCATCTCCTTAACACAGTCGATTCAATCTGCCCCCAACACACCTCACTCCCTAATTCAACTCAGCTCCGACAAAGATGCGTTTTTATTTGGTGATGTGTGTCTGAGCAGTAAGGAAATGGAAACCATACGCCAGTTACTTGAACTGAAAAGTATCAAAGAGATTGCGTTTTTTCATCATTGCAGCCAACAGGCTGAGCGGAATCGCATTGAAAAAATTAAAGCGAAATTCCGCTGCGAAAACCGACCACTCTCCCACCTGTTCCAACAGCTCAAACTTTATGGAGTGACTGAAGCATGTCTGCATCACTGCACCACGTATCCATCACCTGCCAGTCGTTGACAACAAGTCTGGCCTTTTATCAACAATTCGGATTCGAGATAGAAAAGCAGTACCAGGATGACAAGGTCCACATTGTGTTACTCAGTAATCAGACTTCAGCTCGAATAGAACTGTTTCAGTTTCATCATTCACCACTCACCGAATACAAAGAGGAGACTTGCTTACCCCATATACAGCGCCGTGGAATCACACATTTTGCGATTTGCGTCAGTGATATCGAAACAACAAAACAACAATTATCTGGCACAGGGAAATGCTCTGAGATATCCCTCGCCAGGCTAGGTGGCTTTAGGTACTTCTTCACACTGGATCCGGATGGAAATCAGTTGGAGATAATCGAGGAAAACAATGAAACTTAACTGGAAACAGAGATTTGGAGTTGTCTCTGGTAACGTATTCGAATTTTATGACATCGCAGTTTACGCTGCTATTTCTCCATACATCACTAAAATTTTTGAGCAACAAGGCATCAGCGAAGGTGGCATCCTGGTGTGGATCATTTTCGCCCTACGCTTCCTGCTGCGCCCACTCGGTGGCATCGTAGTCGGTAAAATCGCGGATGAACACGGCCGTAAACAGGCGCTGATTTTTACCAGTACCCTAACTGGTATTGCAACCCTGTTGATGGCGTGTCTGCCGGTGGAGTTTTTTGGTCAGTACATCATTTTTGCCTTTTTGATTCTGCAGATGGCACAAGCTTTCAGTTTTGGTGGTGAGTATCCAACCATCATCAACTATCTGTTGGAAAACACCGCAGATAAAGAGCAGTCGCGCATCAGCAGCATGATTGTGGCCAGCTCCATCGTGGGGGTGATCATTTCTGTGGTTGTGGTCGAAATCCTTAACCTGACACTGACCGGCGAGGAAATGCAACAGTACGGCTGGCGTATTCCACTGTTTATTGGCGCGGTGAACATCGCAATGAGCTTCTGGTTCCGGATGCGCTTACCACAACTTAAAGTCGCGACTGTGAAACGCGAGTTCAGTTGGTCATTGTTTACCAATATATTCGTGATTGCCATGGTCGGTGGCGTCGTGTTCTACATCCAAAACCTGTCGAGCAATATCATCAATGATCAGCTGCACATTGAACACTTCAGTTTGTACAACGCTTTGTGTCTGTTCGTTCTCCTGATTGGGACGGGTTGGCTGACCGACAAATTCAGCCACTCCCGACAAATGTTTCAGGTAGGGCTGCTCGGCGCGGTGTTACTGTTTGTACCGTCTTACTATTTGCTCAACAATGGGCAATTGGTCGTACAACTTGGAGCGCTGTTTGTGATTTCGCTGATTTCGGCGTTGATTCTCGGCAATCTGGCCACGATGCTGTTCAAAGAAGCCAATTCTCAAACGCTACCGCTCGGCCTGGGTTATAACGTTGCCCTGTCGATCTTCGGTGGGTTGAGTCCGTTGATCGTACAAGCGCTCTCTTCACAAAGCGTCACGTACGTCGGCTTTTATGCCGCTCTGGCAGCACTACCAGCGTTGGTATTCCATCGAGCTAAATTGCTTCAGGCGTAATTCCACTCCAAAATCAGAAAGAGCCGCAAAGTGCGGCTCTTTTTATTGCGATCCCAGATACTGTTCGTCCGTGACTTTCTCTTTCCAGATCGCGTTCTGGCCATCTTTTGAGGCGGTCACCACCAGATGTGTCATGGCGGCTTCAGGCGTTGCACCATGCCAATGCTCAACACCGGGAGGACACCACACGCTCTCACCTTCAGAAAAGCGAATCACGTTACCATCACGTGTGCCTTTCAGGGCGACGCCGGATGTCACGATGATGTGCTGTCCGGCGGGATGAGAATGCCAGGCACTGCGCGCGCCGGGCTGAAACGTCACATACGCCGCACTATAGTTGGCCACGTCATTTTCCGGAAACAGCATGTCCACTTGCACATGGCCTGTAAAAAGGGAATCTGGTCCAATAAAGGACTTAAGCTCCTCTCCTCGGTACACCTGTTGGGCGGGGCTCTCGCCCGCATAAGATGACGATACCCATCCCCCATTGAACATCAATGCCGCCAAGGTAACTGCACATGCTTTCTTGTTCATCGCTACTCTCCTTTATCTGTCATCGTTGCATCAAGCACTTGCTGCGCGTTGTTTGCAACGTCATCGCCACACTGCACTTTCAATACACGAATAAATTGGTCCAATTCAGCCAATGAGACGTCATTGTTGATGCTAATTCGGTAGTGCGCTCCTAATTGACCGTTAACACCTTGCATATTCGCCAACGCAGAAATGGTTGCGATTTCTCTCTGCTTCCAGGTCAAAACATCTTGTTGAAAAATATCGCCAAACAGGTGCGCCTTTAAATAAGTGTCGATTTCGGGCGAAAAGTCGAACAACGCTCCAGTCACCTCTGATCCAACTAATTTGGTTTGATTACGGGCGCCAACCTCAAGGCTACTTTGATTTTGAGGGAATGGAGACAATGTACGGCCGAGTTCGTCTTCTATCCCCTGACTTTTCCGCTCGTCCAGCACCGTCATCAATGCGGCAAGCGCATTTAGGCTCCGCGGAAAACCGGCATATGCGTACAACTGAACCAAAATGGCTTTGCTTTCATTTATCGTTAAGCCGGCATCCAGTCCCTGATGAAGGCTGCTTTTCAACTGTGAAATCTCTCCACTAGCGGCAAACGCCGCAATGGGAATCAAAGCTTTGTCTTTCGCCGACAGCGGCTCTGAAGCCACCACGTTGCCAGAAAAGCCGATCGCCCCTAAACTCCATACCAACCGCATCAGGTATTTTTTAATGACATAAGATCTGGTCACGTTCGCTCCCCCCCCTAATCAGTGCGATCCCTGCTAAAACCTGTACTATCAGCGATCCCATTACCTCGACCGCTCGTCACTCTATTCTCTAGAACGGGCGCATTTTCCGGATTACCCTGGCGAGCAGTGGTGCTTTCGCCTGCGACTAAACGCCACCGATTACTCGCAGGCTTCATGCTCCCCGTCATTACCTGTGATAAGTCACATCTGAAATAAAAAAGGAACATTCAAAGGCAGTGGAAAAACGAATACCCCCCGAAAGATGAACTAGGTTAACGCGTTATATTCTTCATCAGAGACCTGCTCTAACCATTCATTCCTGGCCCCTTCCGCCGGAATCTCTACCGCAACATGCGCAAACCAACTGTCCTTTGCGGCACCATGCCAGTGCTTAGTTCCAGGGGCGATATAAACCACCTTGCCGGGTAACAACTCCTGTGCAGGATGGCCGAATTCCTGATACCAACCTTTCCCTCCGGTTACGAGTAAAATCTGTCCACCTTTATGGTGAATATGCCAGAAATTGCGACAACCAGGCTCAAAGGTCACATTGGCGACAGTAACGCCTTGGAGGTTCAGCAGAGACAGGAAGCTCGTCCCGGTAAAGTAATCGGCATACGCGTCATTTCGTTCACCGAAATCAAAAATACCTTTACCATTAAAGACTCCCGCCTGAAGCTCGCTTGGAATCAGTGTGTTTTCGTCGTTTTTCATCATTGCTCCCGAGTTTTCAAAATCAACACTCTTATGTTTCATGACTGACCGTGTCGTTGGCGTGATACTGTGCCTCAACTTGGCTTCGCGCTGTTCACTGCGGCAGTGGCATTCACGATCTGCACTCTGGCACTGACTGTTGTTTGCACCGTTTACCTCCGACATTTAATAAATAATGAGCTGAAGAATGGTTTGATTTGTCGGCGTGGAGGCCATTATTTCGTACCTTGCTTTTACTTTACGCTTGTCTGTGTCTTACTCGTTAGCCTATTCATTGCTAAAACTTGCCTGATTCTCCAAAGAAATAAGCCCCCCATCACTGCATCTTTAATGTGTAGCTCTCAAAAATACTCATAAGACATTGTATAGATAGACAATAATATTAATGCGCACCTAAGATACCAGCACGCTCAACCTTTCTCGTCGCCAGGCTGAAGGGCCCCACTTGCCTGATTGTCTTTACATATGGAAAATTATTGCTGAAAATAACTGCCAGTTTTTATGCCTTTTGAGCGAATGATGCCCCCCAAGGAGTGACCATGTCTGGCCAAAAAAACACAACCGTCAGCGGTGAAAAGCTGATTCGCCAAATAAAGGAATGGACCGGTCAAGGCAATCAGTACGATACTGCGATCCCGGGACTAAGACTCAGTCGCTGGACATCACCCACCTTACCCACCAGTTATTCGCACCACCCTAGTATCTGTCTGATTGCTCAAGGGAAAAAACGCGTCCTCCTTGGGGACGAAAGCTTTGTCTACGACGCCAATCATTTTTTAATTTCAGCAGTAGAGCTGCCCATCATCGCCAACATTATGGAGGCGAGTGAAGAGCGCCCATATTTAGGCCTGATTTTGGAGCTCGATTTACAAGAGATATCCCAGCTGATCGTCGACAGCGAGCTTGCTTTCAATCACGATAAGGAAGCTCAAAAAGGCATCGCGGTGGGTACGCTCTCTGAACCTTTAGTGGATGCATTCGTACGTTTGATGGGGTTGCTCGATGAAGAGGAAAACATCAAAATTCTGGCTCCCGTGATTAAGCGCGAGATCTTCTATCGTTTACTGACAACCGAACAAGGCACTCGACTGAATCAGATTGTCACGTCAGGTAGCCATAGCCATCAAGTGTCCAAAGCCATCGACTGGTTAAAGAATAATTTCGTTAAACCATTAAGTGTCAGTGAATTAGCGTCATACAGCGGCATGAGTAAATCTGCCTTTTATACGCACTTTCGTTCGATGACCTCAATGACTCCACTTCAGTTTCAGAAAAAGCTGCGCCTCAATGAGGCTCGTCGTTTAATGTTGACCGAAAACCTGGATGCCATGGCGACAACGTTTAAAGTCGGTTATGAAAGCCCTTCACAGTTTAGCCGGGAATACAGCCGTATGTTTGGTGCGCCGCCGTCAAAAGATATCAAAGCCTTGAGAGAGTCGGCATCATTTTGACACGGCGCCATTAATAACCAAGCGGTCGGACGTTGGGCGCTCGCTGTTCAGTTCAGCAAATACAGTCGACTTTATCGATTGTGTCGTGGAAGAGATGCTATTTCCTATCCAAGCGTATTCAGACGGACAGAGGGCGTGAATTCTTTGCTGAGAAAGTCCAGAAACAACTAATGATTTATGGGATCAAGTTTCGCCCAAATAAGCCTGGCTCACCTCACTTGAATGGCAAAGTGGAACGCTCGCAGAAAATAGATAAAAGTGAGTTCTATCCGACCATAGATGCCTCTGTGGGGCTGGAAGAACTGGATCTGCTACTAGCTGAATGGCAACACTACTACAATTGGGAACGGCCCCACAGCTCGTTAAATGGGCTACCCCGATAGACAGGATTACTGAGATGTCTGATCAAACCCCTTTGTCTGAAGAGGTATCTCAGAACTACCAGATCAGGAAAGAGCGGTTTCAAGAGCAGAGTTACAAGCTCGATCTTCAGCTAAGAAAATTGAAACCATCTCTATGAATCACACAGTTTATATACACTATGATTGGGACTCACAATAGAACCAGTTTTCACGATCTAATTTTTGACAAAAATGATAAAAGCTTTCAGTTCCATTTTCTACTGATTGTTTAATAGACTTAACTTGATACTCCTCAGTATATCCATCAGAGCTAAACAAATAATAGCGAGAAGGATTTAGCCAATATAACCAATCTCCAAATGAATATCGTACTGATACCCTTTTAGCACTTTTATGAAAAATGACACGCTTAATGTTATATCTTTTCATTATTGTATTTACATTGGCATTAGAAGAGCTTCTTATGTCCAAAAATACATCATCATTCATTTTGCTTGATTCTATTAACTCATTGTTCGCATCAATGAAATCCTGTGAAATCTCTTGGTTGTTAATATCCTTACCTTTAAAAAAAATATAGAGTAAAAGTATAACAACCATCACTAACAATACTTTTTTTAGGCTATTTAAAGGAGAGTCATTTACATTCATGTAATATCTTTGATCCATTCATAATAGGATAATCCGCACTTTCAATATATTGCATCAAAATATCTGCACTTATTTTTTCAGCATTTGGGTACTTGCGATACAATTCAATTCCAATCCTAATAGATAAGTTATCAGTTGTATCATCAAAAGCTCTTAAACCTTCCCCATTAGTTTCTGACCTGTCTGTCACTTCTTTTGAGCTACTTAATATATCTGTACCAATTTGCTCTAATCCTGCTCCATCTAACAAAATAGACTCAGAAAAGCCACACAATATTCCCATATAACCATAATGTATGTTTGACCATATATCATAATAATATTCATATTCTTTATATTTATGATGAAAGCGAGTTGAGTTTCCACTGGTTGGGAATCTCTGGGCTATTATAGGCTTATGATCCCAGTCTTGGTCTTGTCCAACCAGAGCCGTCCACTGAGCAATTGCTGAAGCCTTCTTAGACAAGGCCATTGAGACAAAATCAGGCATAGTGGCGGAATGTAAAGCACGCTTAAAAAAGCCGCCCTCCAATGAATCTCGATTCCATTTATCAATTTCGTCAACGGCATTATATGCATTTTCTAGTTGCATACTTTTAGTCACATCAAGAGCTGCATTCCTCTTTATCTCTTCTACCATATACAAAGCAACATCCAGCGCCTGATCTTTGTGACTACATTCAACATCATCAGTCGTTTCTGAATCTAAAGTTGACGATTGACTAGAAGTAGCCGCCATCGCAGCTTCAGCACTAGCAATCTCCTCGTTCATTGCTTGAATTGCTATGCGTGAGCCTTGTGGTGTTTTTGGTGAAACATTCACAAGTGGATTGCGAACCATTTTCGGATTAACCGCTTTAGACCTCTCATGCTCAAACAAGGATACTGCTTCATCATAGTTTATTCCATATTCACCATTCTCCCAAACCATCGAATTCCTTGGTGGAAATGGGTATCCCTTACCATCGTGAGAACTAGGTTCAACAACTCTCTTTGGAGAATCTCGGTTCACGGGATTACGTCTAATGTGCTGCTCTTCTTCACTTTGAGCATGAAATGCTTCTATTGCTTCTTCATAACTCATAGAAGCATCGCACCAATACCAATCATGATGTCTAGGAGGGAAAGGGTAGTTGAAGTCGTAGTGATGCTCTCGTTCAGATTTTAGATCTGGCTTAATATCATCCATAGAAAACGTTTCATCGGCTGTTTTTTATTCGCAATATTATATCAAACGCAGATGGTTGATAATGCCTAAACATGCAATCTAAATAACTTCTCGCCTTGTCGTTTTATCTAATTATCGAGATTCGAGATGTTCATTCACAATTTCACGTTCAGATATTTGTGACTTTATCCATATCTGAAATAACAGTAACTGCTAAGCATTCTCAGCGCAGGTTGAAGACGAAGTGGTCTATTCGGTTCAGTACTTTCACCAGTTCAGTGTCAACGATCAAATAAACTTTGTCGCCACTTACCAAATTTTGGGCAAAAAAAGAGCCGCAAAAAGCGGCCCTTAATATTTCGTATTTCCCGAAGTATTAGATTACTTCTCTTTACCGAATACGTTGTTCTCTTGCTCTTGTACGCGGATGAAGGTTGTACGCTTGGTTAGCTCTTTAAGCTTTGCTGCGCCTACGTAGGTACAGGTTGAACGCACACCACCAAGGATGTCTGAGATTGTACCGTGAACGCTACCGCGGAATGGCAATAGTACGGTTTTTCCTTCAGCTGCGCGATACTTGGCTACACCACCGGAGTGCTTATCCATCGCCGATTGAGAAGACATGCCGTAGAATTTCATGAAGGTTTCACCATCTTGCTCGACAAGTTCACCGCCAGACTCTTCATGGCCAGCCAGCATGCCGCCCAGCATCACAAAATCGGCCCCGCCACCGAAGGCTTTTGACACATCCCCCGCACAAGAACAGCCGCCGTCACCGATGATCATGCCACCCAGGCCGTGCGCTGCATCACCACACTCAATGATGGCGGACAACTGCGGATAACCGACACCGGTTTTCACTCGCGTGGTACACACTGAACCCGGGCCAATGCCAACTTTCACAATATCTGCACCTGCCAGAATCAGTTCTTCACACATATCGCCGGTCACGACGTTACCAGCTGAGATCACTTTGTCTGGGAAGGCGGCACGTACACGTTCCACGTACTCAACCAAATGTTCAGAGTACCCGTTCGCGATGTCGATACAAATAAAGATCAAGTCATCGGACATCGCCATGATGTCTTGGGTTTTCTGAAAGTCAGCATCTGACGTACCGGTTGATACCATCACATTATTGAGTACGGGCGCGTCTGTGCTTTGCACAAACTCAGCCCAGTCAGCAACGGTGTAGTGTTTATGCACTGCAGTCATCACACCATGCTCGGCCAGTGCTTTGGCCATGTCAAAGCTACCAACCGAATCCATGTTCGCCGCAATAACTGGCACACCAGACCATTGACGGCCACTATGCTTGAATGTAAAATCGCGGGTTAAATTTACTTGAGAACGGCTTTTCAGGGTTGAACGTTTCGGGCGAAACAGGACGTCTTTAAAACCTAACTTAAGTTCTTGTTCGATACGCATTGTGCATTTCCTTGATTCATTAACTGATGTGTCATCGCAGATTGCGTAGTAAAAACGTTGGCAGACGTGTTTACTGTTCTTCGGACACAAAAAAACCGGAGCGTTGGCAGACGCTCCGGTTTTCAGCATTATAGGCTGTGATTTCTTTCGCGCAAGACTCACAAATGCATTTTTTTTGTGCTACCTTAGGAAAGAATCCATACCGCAAATCTCCCTCGTCTTTTCTGGTTTCTTATAGGGATAATATTTCTTTTAAAGATCATCAACTTGAACCCAATCACCTTTCCTAATGCAACTCAAATGAGTCGATAAAAACGTTTTCCGAAACCGTTTCACTTTGTCGGATAAACCTAACATTGTGACTCACATCACTCCGTTCACGCTGATATCATGATGTCTCACTTTCACTTAAGCGTACAAAAATTACTCTAAACTTGAAAAAGTAACGAAACGCAAAGGTAAATAACTGGCTATTTATTCAGCCAACGATGTAATCACAACGAATTCATGGTTTATTTTTTAATGAGTTAAGTATAGAAATAGCGAAGGCGCAGAAATTTCTCCTTTCTGCTCATCTTCATAGAGAGGAACATTATGATTGATGTAGCATTCTTCAGCTCGAAATCTTACGACGAAGCTTCATTTTCAAAGGTTAATGCTCACTACAAGTTTAACCTCCATTTTCACGATTTTCGGCTGACGACCAAAACGGCCAAAATGGCACAAGGTTGCCAGGTTGTCTGCGCATTTGTTAACGACGATCTCTCCGCTCCGGTTTTGGAAAGTCTTCATGCGCATGGTGTCAGAGTGGTCGCGATGCGCTGCGCTGGCTTTGATAAAGTCGACCAAAGTGCCGCTAAACGTCTGGGCATTCAGGTGGTGCGCGTACCCGCCTACTCACCAGAAGCCGTGGCAGAGCACACCATAGGGTTGATGTTGTGTCTGAACCGTCGTTTTCACAAAGCGTATCAACGTACCCGAGACGCCAACTTCGCATTAGACGGGTTGGTCGGTTTTAACTTCCATGGAAAAACCGTCGGTGTGATTGGCAGCGGTAAAATTGGCCTGGCCACCATGCGTATTCTGAAAGGCCTGGGCATGCACATTCTATGTTACGACCCTTATGAAAATCCGCTGGCCATCGAACTGGGCGCGACCTATTGCTCAAAAGAAGCGCTGTTTAAGCAAAGTGATGTGATTACGTTGCACTGCCCGATGTCTGAAGAGAATTATCACCTGCTCAATGAAGAGGCGTTCAATCAGATGAAAGACGGTGTCATGATCGTCAACACCAGCCGTGGTGAATTGCTGGATTCGGTTGCGGCTATCGAAGCATTAAAACGTGGCCGCATTGGCGCTCTGGGTTTGGATGTGTATGACAATGAAAAAGACCTGTTCTTCCAGGACAAATCGAATGACGTGATCGTCGATGACGTATTCCGACGTCTGTCGGCTTGTCATAATGTGCTGTTCACCGGACACCAGGCATTTTTGACCGAAGACGCACTGCACAATATTGCCGATACCACACTCAGCAACATCGCGCATGTACTGAAAGGTGAGAAATCCGGTAACGAGCTTATCGAACTCGATTAACCACCTCCCTGATGCAGGGGAACAGATCACTGGCCACCAGCCCGCGTTCCCCTGCACTTCCCGCCGCCAGATCGGCGGCACGACTGTGAACATAGACACCTAGTGACGCAGCGTCCATCAGCTCATACCCTTGTGCCAGAAAACCAGTGATCACGCCGGTCAAGACATCACCCATACCACCCGTAGCCATGCCGGGATTGCCCGCCAAACACACCCGTGTGGTGTAATCGCTGGACACAATCGTTCCTGCACCTTTCAATACACATACACCACCGTATTTTTCCTGCAAAGACTTTGTAGCCTGATAACGATCGGCCTCAATATCAGCGACCGTGCAATCGAGTAATCTTGCCGCTTCCCCGGGATGCGGAGTAATGATTCGATTGTCATCCTGATTCGGGTACATCGCCAGCAGGTTTAACGCATCCGCGTCGAATACTTTTGGTTTATTCTGATGGCTAATATGATCAAACAACGTTTTACTGAAGTTCGTTTGCCCAAGACCCGGTCCAAAACCTATGGCGCTGGCCCAGTGAATCCGGTCACGCATAGTGCACCCCTCCAACCAGTCAGATGCCATGACTTCAGGCATTCTGACCAACAATGGGGTCAGATGCTGTTGTTGTGTCAGTGTCGCTGTTAAGCCACTCCCAGCACGAAGACACGCCTCCGACGCAAGCAAAATTGCGCCGCCCATCCCCAGATCGCCACCGATAAGAACCGAACGACCAAAACGGCCTTTATGCGCGCTCTGACGGCGGGGTTGTAACAGATCATCACAATACGCCGGCGTAATGGCGTACACCGACGGTGAGTTCTGGCAATCAAACACTTCTGCCATTTCCAGACCAGCAAAGTGCATCTGACCTACATAGTCACGCGCCTGCCCCGTCACCAAACCTTGTTTCAGACCAATAAAGCTTATCGTCTGAGTGGCACGCACCGCCGCGCCCAACACTGTCCCTGTATTGGCACACAATCCTGAGGGAACATCGATCGCAATCACTGGGCATTCATAGCGATTGATCATTTGGATAAGCTGGCGAGTCGAACTTCTGACCTGACCACTCAAACCAGTGCCCAACACTGCATCGACTACAACGTCCGGGCTGTAAAACTGTGTATCGTCCGGGCGGATTTTCCCTCCCGCCTGGCAAAATTCATCTCGGGCTAACGCTGCATCACCGCTCACGCGCTCTGGGTCGCCATGATGACAAAGTGTGACGGACAACCCTGCCTGCAATGCAAGCGTTGCGACAATATAGCCGTCCCCACCGTTGTTGCCTCCGCCCGTGTATATCAACAGATGTTGCGCTCTGGGATGGGATTGCCTGAGCAGTTGGAATGCGGCGAGACCAGCCCGCTTCATCAGGGTGTACATTGGAACGCCCGCACTGCGGGCAGCGAGAACTTCTCCGGCTTTAACCTGTTGCGCCGAATAGTAGTGAGCTGGAAGGGACATACGTGCTCCCGTGAACTGCTTAACCGGTATCCTCAGCGTAAACTAAAAAGCCGAGGTTTTCCTCGGCCTTTAGTGCATTTTCGTTAACTCACACACTCTGACATGCAACGTATTCACACTCAGCCACAATCATAAAACGACGATCACAATTGACGATTCACAGACATCAAAGCCTCTGCGGTTGCATCCTGAATAGACAAAAACAGTGACTTAATCTGTCCCGTTGGTGTTCTCATTGGGTTCAGGGTGATGTTCTGGTACATGAAATCGGCTTGCTGCGTCACCGGGCGAACGTTACGGCAACAAAACAGGTACGGCCGTTGTTGCCAACTGATGAAGCTGCGGCAACCAAGATCGTAAACGGGTTTCGTTTTCAGAATGAACCACTCTCTGGGGATTTCAGGGAAGAGTTCGAACAACGATTTACCGATCGCATCTGCGGAGTGTATCCCGCTATGATGAGTCATAAAACCATTCCACACCTGAACGGTATAATCCCTGTCGATCACCACTAAACCGAGGTCCACATTCTGAACCATGTCCACCATCCAGTGGAACTGCTCAAACTCAGCAGGAAGATTTAACATCAGAAGTCCTCCATCAGATACGCCAGCTTTTTGTCCAGAAGCGGCAAGGATTCATCGACAAACATAAACAGCATGTCACAACGAATCGACGTGTCCGCGATGGTGTAACTGACTTCAAAGGTCATGGTTTTCTTGAAACTGCCTGAGGTCGATTCGATCACCGAATCGATTGAGATATGTTGTCCGAGTAAAACTGGCGGGCTTTGGAAGAAACGCACCTCAGCCTGCTCTCCCAAACCATTCAGGAACGATCCGACCAAAATATTTGATACGTCCATTAGCAACTCCAGCTCTTGAAGCTCTTCGCTTTCCGCCGGGATTTTCATCAAACGTTTGAGATCCGACACGCTGGAATCGCTGAGTAGCACCAGGGCTTCACCAGCAACGCCTTCGCCACTAAAGCCCTGACATACACCGGAGACCTGATCGTTGTCGGCCAGATCGCGCAGCGCCATATGCAGTTCACTGACTTCAAAGATATTCACATTTGGCAGCGGCAGATTGACGAACACATCAAAATGACGCGCCAGCGCATCAGCGGCGCGGCCAATCGATACGTTGGCGACTTCCATGTAGATATCACGGCGCCGAAGTACCGGCAACTCAAGCGCTATCGGTGTTATCACCTGCGGGCGACTCTGAGGCTGCACCAATTCACGTAAAACAGCGTTCAGAGCATCTTTATCGATCGGTTTTTGAATAAAGGCTTTGGCACCGAGCGACAGCACTCGCTCTCGTGCTTTAGGCTGGATATCCCCCGACACCACCACCACCGGAACATCCATTCCGCGCTGGCGCATTTCTTCCAGGGTACCGAAACCGTCCAGCTCAGGCATAGTGAGATCGAGAAACATCAAACGGAAATCACGCTGGCCGAGTTGCTCTAGCGCATCAATACCATGAACAGCAAAGGTGATGTCGGCATTCAGAGAGGCGGGCAGTGAACGAGCCATCTGCTTTCTTGCCAGAGCAGAGTCGTCACAAATCAGAACCGGGAAAGACATGCAATCACCTACTTCTACTTATCGTTAGCTATAGTCCGAAGTGTAACAGATCATGCAGTACGCAGAAATGAAGCGAGAGAATAAATCAGCGCTTAACCTCACACCTCAATGAAGAGATAAGCGGTAATAAGCAAAGGATTGAATAACAATCACCAACAACAAAAACGCCTTCCGAAGAAGGCATTTATTCAAATCAGTTGGCCATTTTAATCAAGGATTTACCCATCAGCCATTCCAACTCTTTGCTACTTTGAGAACCAAACTGAGCTTCCGCCAGTTTGTACAGTCTGTCGATGCCGTTTGCCGCAAATTCCTCGGCTTTCTCTGTGGTCACGATATGGTGAAACAGCAAACGCAAAATAGCGATAAACTCTTTGTTATCCAACGCGTTAAGCCAGCTTTGTGCAAAGGCGTCCAGACCGGCATCCATATTGAGGTGCTCGACAAACATTTTGAAGATGCGACCATCAAGAGCGGCGGTAAAGTCCGTTTTCTTTGGAAAGTGGTGGCTAATACCCGTACGAGAGACGCCGGTTTGTTGGCTCAGCGTTGTGTATGACATTTTGTCATAACCCAATCTGAGCAGTTGATCAACAACCGCATCCATGATTTTCTGAATGGTGATTTCAGTATCTTCTTTACTACGCTTTGGCATGGTTAAGACTCTTCTCTCTGTGAATCCACCCGACTCAAACCTTGAGTCAGAAATCTGTTTCGCGTTTAGCCCCGTGATAACGATCCAAGTACGCCTGATTACCTTTTCGGTAACTTCGAATGTGTCTGTGAATCCGACAATGTAGCGAAAACGCTACATTGTGCGATGGAGTCAAACTGATGTTGCATATTTGATCATATTTTTAGGTTGAATTTGCTATGCAACTACGAACTAACATATTTTCGATATATGAATTAATTGCCAGATAATCTTATAAATTATTCATTTAGGCAATTGGCTCTAAGCTGTCCTGACAAAGATATGACGTAAAAAACACCATTTTTTTGAGGTCTGTCACACGTAAAAAGCACCAATAATTGTTATTAATAGGTTAAGAAGTGTCTAATTTAGGATATCATAGTGAGTTTTCTTCCTGACTCTGCACTTCCCTTACTAAATTTGTGGATACCCGGTTATCTTCTCGCTACACTGGAAACCTTTTCAGGTAAGAGGTAATTGAGATGAGCACTGATCAATTTGAGACTCAGGATATGTGCGAAGCCTGTGGTTGCGCAGGTGAAATGGGTTTTATCATCAAAGAAGGCGACGAAGTGGCAGAAGTCACCCTGTTTGGCGCCAGTCGTTCTCAACTGGAAGCAGAGTTTGAAAAATACGCCGCACTGGCGAAAGAAGTCTGCCAAAACGTAGAGTTTGAAGTTTCGCCGATGAACGATGCCAGCAACGAGCTCCATGCACGCTTTAAATTTGAAGTTAGCGCCGAGAAACTGATCTTCGAACTCAAAACTCGTTCTCTGTCACGCTAAAACCAGTACAGTCAGCTCACAACAGCGGGATTCCAATACCCGCTTTTGTGATCCCGACACCGCCACCATGGCGATTTCTCCAATATTGATTGAAGCTCTCGGTCCTCCTGCCGATACTAGGTGTAATGTTACCGCCACTCCTTGATACCTCATGCGTCACTTGTTTGTATTATTTCTGCTCTGTTTACCTGCATCCCTGATAGCGGAACCACTCGACAGTTACCGGTTACTGAATCATCTGGACAATTACGGCAACCTGGATCTGCGTAATAAACCGTATACCATTTTACCGGATGGCCTGGTGGTGAAAGGCAATTTGAACATTGCCAAAACCGCGATCAAGACACTACCAGCCGATATGGACATTCAGGGCAGTCTGGACGCTTCCAACAGCCAACTAAGCCGGATACAAAGCGGGACCAAGATCAAAGGCTATGCAAACTTGCTTGGTTCTCAAGTAAAACAATGGCCACGCGGCGTGCGAGTGGGCGGATATTTGAATTTTACCGACACGCCACTAATCCGACTGCCACCAAGGCTTCGAGTGAAAGGCGATCTGAGCGTGATCAGAACGCCATTGGAGTCATTGCCGGAAGGGTTAACGGTAGACGGAAGCCTGTTTATCGGTGGCTCAAAAATCTCTCAGTTTCCAGACACCATGACGGTAAAAGGCAACATCTATCTCGGCGGCAACCAAATCAGCAAGTGGCCGACAAACTTAACTCTCAATGGCGCGGTTGCCCGTTAACAGAAACAAAAAAGAGATGCCATCGCATCTCTTTTTTATCAGACAATATTTCTGACCGGATTGGCGTAGCTGTCCAACAGGTACTGATGTGCCCCTTGCGGCAGCTTATCAAGTTTGGTTTGCAGCAGCGCACGAACCTCATCGGTCACGCCTTCATTGCTGCCCGCCGCTAGGTGGTTAATCGGGAACAGTTTGTAATGATCGTGAATTTGGCGATCAATCTCTTTGGCCAGTTCGTCCGGGGTTTCAAAATCTTGATCGATCACATCACCAAATGCCACATGAATACGCCCTTTGTAGCCAACGATACCCTGAATGATGCTTTCGATGTCTTCAAACTCACCCTTTTCGTATTTTCCTTTGGTGGCTTTTTCGAACAGTTCAATGGCCTTAGCCGTATCACACGGATCGTTCTCATACGAAATAGACACCGGAACAATACGCAACGATTTAATGTAGTCAGGGAAAGGCATTTTTTGCTTACGGCCTTCAACATGGAACATCTTCAGGATCGCCGGATCGGTAAAATCGTTGCCATCTTTTGCTCGTCCCTCTTTCTGGGCGATCCAAATTGAATTGCCCGTATCTAGAGAATGCTTAATATAAGACGATAACGTGCCGAGTGCTTTCATCATCTCACGTGGCGCTTTCGCTGAACGTTTTACGATAAAGCTCTTGTTGAGCCGCATCAGTTCAGTGGCACACGGCTTCTTCAGCAAATTATCTCCGATCGCAATACGCACCGTCTTGTGACTACTCTGGTACAGCCCGTAATTCACTAACGCTGGATCCATCGCGATATCACGGTGGTTAGACACAAACAAGTAAGCCGTCTCTTTGTCCAGCTTCTCAAGGCCTGAGTACGTCACCCCTTTGGTGGTCGACTCGATGGTTTGATCCAGATATTTTTTCACTTCTAGCTGTATCGCCTCAACAGACGTCAGCTTCGCCCATTTAAACTTCAGGTAAATCTTGACTATCGGAGACATCAGCGCTTTAAACCATGTAGCATGGTTTGAAAAGCGATGCTGGAGGATGGCGTTGATAAACTCTTCATCGTTAATCAAGCGCTCAATAGCAGCAGGAATTTCATCGTCATTGTAGGGACGAATATCAATATATGGATCGTTATTAGAAGTCATTGTTTACTACATCAAAAAAAAAGCTGGCCTATTTTACGCATACTTAGCGGACATAACAGCTAAAGTACTAACAGAATTCTGAAGGTCAGACCAGAGATCTGCAACGATTTCCGTGCTAAGTTTGCAATTTATATGATAATCGTTACCCTTAGCGGCCCAATATGAGAGAGAGCTCTAATGAACTACGCTATTGAACATCAGGTGACACGATATGCGTACCTTGTCACCACGCCTCGTAAAAAAGCCCTCAAACATAGTCTTATTCGCGTAACGGAAGGGCTGATGTTGCTGCGATTGGGGAAAAATGAATACGCTGTCGAAACTGGTGATTCTGTCTGGATTCCGTTTGATTGTCTGTGCGCTTTGTCCTTTTTTCCGGCCACTAAAATTGAGCGGGTCGACTTTTCCGTGCGAAACACCGATCCATTGCCGAGTCAGGCTGGGTATGTAAAGCAGACCGAACTCAGCAACGCGTTAATGAACAAGTTGGTGCATGCCAAAGTAAAACCCGACGTCGAAGCCGAAATTCTTCAGCTCTTGAAACGTGAAGTCGCCGCGTTTTCTCCGCTGCTCTACACCAGTGAACTGAGTGAAGCCATTTCAAGCTGGGAGCCGGACTCCGACTCATTTTTGTCTCGCAGCCACCAGTTAGTACTGACGATGCGCGAAGCAAAAAAACGCATGCAGTCAGGCGCCAAACCGGAACAGATCGTTGAAGATTTGTTCAACAATAACCAGGAAGAATTTGAACAGCTCTACCAATTAGTGACTGGCGAAAATTATCAGTAAAAAAGCGCAGCAATTGCTGCGCTTTTTTATGACTCCTGCACCACCAACATCATGCTGCTCACCGGCGCCACATCCAGGCTCAACTTACCCTGTACGGCGGTGTACAACGTATCAGACAGCAGGTCTTTAAGAGTACCGCTTTGAGCAATGTCCACCCTCTGTCCACGTGTGGACTTATTGATGATCACTAACCCTGCTTCTTCTCTGGCAAGCACCAACAAGTCATCATTGGCCTCCAGTACGGTCATGATTTTACCGTGCATCTGATTGTGGAATCGGATACGTGCAAGCATCGCGGGATCTTTCCAGGCATCGACCCAACGAGGTTGACCAACGTGGTTATTGATACCACTGGTATTGAGATCGGTGTATATCAGCGGCACGCCACCATCACGCCCCAAAATGTACGTGTAGGCCAACTGTTCCAGTGCTTCATCCATCACCAAGTTTTCAAACACATCGTTGTTTGGAATGTCATGAGTGATGGCAAACGTCACCGCCCGGTACTTCGCCAATGCCTGCCCAAAACAGTACGGATCCACCAACGATGTCAGGCTGCCTCCCTCATCCAGAGCATCAAACATGGTCTGAAACAACGGAAAATCGTACGCACCAAGACGAGTCTCAGCCAGGTATGGCTCAAGGAAAATGTCGTACTCCGCTCGCGTGGCTCCACCATCAGTGATGATTTCACCAAAAATGTGCATGTCCCGAGTGATGGTTTCGGTCCAGACGTTTTTCAGATGTTCAATACTCATGTGCTTGGCAGCATCAATTCTGAAACCACGCACGCCCAGCGCTTTGAGTGCCTTAAGGTATTCCTGCTGCTGGACGATGACATGGTGATGAGCACGTAACGTCGGCAGTCCTGGGTCCGTTGCTCCACCGGTTATGCGTCCGTTCTGAACTTGCCACTTATCCTGCCAGTCTTTGATGCCGAACGCTTCGACGAAGTCCTGTTCAGTAAATAGTGGCTGGCTGAGATCGCCATACAACCGCTGAGACTGATAATAATCCGCTCGCGCCTGATAGTCGGCCATATCCGCCGCGCTTGGGTATTGCAAGTCAAGGCGCAGAGACGACTCATTCGCCATATGGTTGAACACGACATCGGCGTACACACTGATGCCGTGCTTTTCCAGCGCCGCGATCATGTGTTTGAAATCTTGAGTGTTACCAAGCTGGTTGTCGATAACACGATAATCTTGGGGTTGATAACGTTGCCACCATTGCGTGCCCTGCGCAGATGTAAGCGACTTCATAGGCGGTGATACCAGCACCGATTTGTAGCCGCCAGCGCTGATCGCACTGGCTTGCTCAGCGACGCGCTGATAAGGCCAGTCAAAGGCATGTAGAATGACGTCAGTAGCCATAACGTTTTCCATGCATTTCTTCCATTTATCCAAGTCCATTCATCTGGACAGGCTTATTATAGAAACGCCTGATTAAAGTCGTTCCCCCTTTTGCGTTTTATCTGTGTATTAGATCAGGGGCGTAGAAATTCACGTCAATACGCGTTAAGTTTATAGTTCGTACAAAAAATAACCAAAGGACTCCCGCGCATTACGCGCATCGACAACCAAGGAGCGGGTATGCCCAAAGTGCAAATTGATATTGTGTCAGACGTTGTATGCCCTTGGTGCATCATAGGATACAAAAGGCTTGAACTGGCACTCAGACAACTTGGCGAGACCTTTGACGCCTCAATTCAGTGGCATCCTTTTGAACTCAACCCCGCCATGGGGCCGAGCGGACAGAATTTACAGCAACACTTAGCTGAAAAGTATGGCGCCTCCAAAGCGATGAGCGATGAGAACCGGAAAACCATTACCCAACTGGGACAAGAAGTGGGGTTTTCGTTCCATTTTGTCGACGACATGCGTATATACAATACCCGCCAAGCCCATCAACTGTTGATGTGGGCCCGTTCGCAGGACAAACAGTTTGATCTGGAAATGGCTCTATTTGAAGCCTATTTCACCGACAATCGTGACATCAGCCTGCCCGACACTCTATTGGCCATCGCAGAAGAGGTTGGGATTGATACTCAAGTCGCCAAGCAGGTTCTGAGCGATCCCGGCTGGGCAGAGAGCGTTGCCTCCACCGAGCAACAGTGGCTTGAAGCTGGCATCAGCGCCGTTCCTGCAATTATCATCAACCGCAAACACCTGATTGCCGGTGCCCAGTCTGTCGAGGCTCTCAAGCGCGCCATTGAAGACATTGCACTGCAGATGCACTGACACAAAAAAGCCGACTCAGAGGTCGGCTTTTGCTGATGCAGTGGACTTAATGACGCAGACGACCAATCACACTCCAGCCAGCGACCACAATCAGTCCGGCTAATAGACCAATCAGACCGTTGAGAATAACGGGAATGAACGCGTGAGCCAGTGATACATTCGGCAACTCAAGCAATATCGGTTCAATCAAGTGGTGAATCATTGGTACGTTGTGCACCACGATCCCTCCGCCGACCAAGAACATCGCCGCCGTCCCCACTACGGTGAGGATCTTCATCAGTTTGGGCGCAAATGTGATAAGGCTTCGGCCAATGGCAGAACCTACGCCTTTGCCTTGGGCTTTTCTCTCCATATAGAAGCCCAAGTCGTCCAGTTTGACGATACCGGCAACCAACCCATACACCCCGATAGTCATGATCACTGCAATCAAGCTCACCACCAGGATCTGAGTCGCCATCGCCTGACCTTGCACCGTCCCCAGTGCAATCACGATGATTTCCGCCGATAAAATGAAATCAGTACGGATCGCGCCGGCGATCTTTTTCTTCTCATATTCATCAATCGAAGCATTGGCTAAATTGGCTTCTGCTTCGCTTTCAGAGTGCGCTTCTCCGTGATGAAACAGTTTTTCCAACACCTTTTCAGCGCCTTCAAAACACAGAAACAAACCTCCGAGCAGCAGTAACGGCATGATCAACCACGGCGCAACGGAGCTCATCAATAAGGCTGCGGGAACGAGAATGCACTTGTTGCGAAACGAACCTTTCGCCACCGACCACACCACCGGGATCTCACGTTCCGCGGCAACGCCAGACACCTGCTGCGCATTGAGAGCTAAGTCGTCACCCAGTACACCAGCTGTTTTCTTCGCCGCCACTTTAGACATTAATGCAACATCATCCAACACTGTGGTGATGTCATCCAGAAGAGTTAAAAGGCTTAATCCCGCCATAATCGATTCTCAAAGTATCAGGTGTTAGCAAATGTAACATCAGCCGACAGATTCTCAAGGCCTCAATGCCAAGAATTGAACTAAATTTCCGATAGTTACGCTGTTCAGTATTGCTCAGATGGATACCATTTGCTCAATCTTCTAAACACTCTTAAGCTATGTGGCTTGAAATAGAACATCATAGAGAAGGTCGCGAAGATGCGTAACGGATATACCTACCCTATCGGCACACTTGGAGAAAAGTGGGGCGACGCTGAACGCCTAGCCTGGCGTGAACACACCACTATCAAACGTGAGTACCAACAGCAAGTAGTGCCTAAAATTCTGGCACTAAAAGACGCCTTTCTGGTTGAACAGTACGGAGCCCTCTCTTATGACCCAGAACGTTATCCTCTGTATTGCATCAAAAGTCGCGATTGGGACGAAAGCAAACCCACAGTGTTGATTACTGGCGGTGTGCATGGTTACGAAACCAGTGGCGTTCATGGTGCGCTCAAGTTTGCTGCGACACAGGCAGACAAATACCTCCCCCACTTTAATCTGGTGATCACGCCTTGTGTCAGCCCTTGGGGTTACGAAACCATCAACCGTTGGAATCCGAATGCGCTGGACCCAAACCGTTCATTCTATGCCGACAGCCCGGCAGAAGAGTCAGCCAATCTGATTCAACTGGTGTCCGAACTGGGTGAGGTGCTGGTCCACATCGACCTGCACGAAACCACGGATACTGACGAAACAGAGTTTCGACCCGCCCTGGCGGCTCGCGATGGCCAAGCATACGTGGCAGGTATGATTCCAGACGGCTTTTACACCGTCGGAGATACCGACAACCCCGTCCCCGAGTTTCAGAAAGCCGTTATTGATGCGGTTCGCTTAGTGACTCACATTGCGCCAGCAGACGACAACGGAGAAATCATCGGTTCTACGGTGGTTCAAGAGGGCGTCATTGAGTACCCCATGAAAAAGCTGGGTCTGTGTGGTGGCGTGACGAATTGCCGCTTTGGTACGACAACCGAAGTCTACCCAGACAGCCCAAAGGTCACCGATGAAGAGTGCAACGACGCACAAGTCGCCGCTGTGATTGGTGGGTTGGACTATGTGTTAACGCAGCTCAAATAGAATTACAGCAAGCGATTCTTATACTGCTCCGGGGTCTGCCCGGAGTATTTTTTAAACATCGATATAAACGGACTGGCCTGGTTGTAGCCCAAGGTCAACGCCACCTCTTTGACCGAATGCCCTTTGCGCAGCAATTCCATGGAAAACAGGTAACGCACCCTTAAACGCCATTCAGTAAAACTCATCCCCAACTCAGCCTGACAGTGCCTGGCGAGGGTTCTTTCGGTGGTATGCACCCGCACCGCCCACTCACTGAGGCTGGTATTGTCAGTCGGGTTTTCCTCGACCGCGGTGAGAATCGTTGACAGGTATTTGTTATCGGTGGACGGCAGGAACTGATGTTGTACATCTTGTGTGGCCAGTTGGTCGAGCAGCACCTGAACCAAACGCACGTCTTCTTCACTTTGAGCGACATTGATGTGCCGACGACGAAAATCATCAATGATTGCAGAAACAATCGGCGTGACCTTAATTAAACTGGTTTGTTCCGGAAAATGTTGAGTTAACCCTCGAGCGATATTCAACGAACAATACTCGATGGGCTTACGGTTATAACTGCAATGTTTGATGCCTGCGGGAACCCAGATCGCCAGATGGGGAGGCGCCAAAAAGCGAGTGTCTTCCGCTTCCATTTCCAAAATACCACCGCTGATCAGTTGCACTTGTCCCCAGGCATGACTGTGAACACGGGTTTCGGTATTCGACAGAAACGCTTCGAAATTCATAAACACGTCTGATGGTGCCTGGTCAATAGATAACGAAGGATGCAGGTGTCTGGCGTTCTTTTTCAAACTTGTCTTCCTATCACGTTCAATGTCTTTTTACAGATACATACAATTATAGCGACGTGACAGACTAGGCTCCATCCATTATTTCGAGATGGGGGTCACATGATCTATCTCTTTCCGTTAATCACTGTGCTCATCTGGGGCGGCAACTCGATTGTCAACAAAATGGCCGCAAGTGCCATTGAGCCCAGTGCCATGAGCTTTTACCGCTGGTTTGTTGCCATGCTGTTGCTGACACCTTTTTGCCTGCCAACGGTTATACGCCAATGGCCAACAATTAAGCCATATCTGACCAAACTGGCTTTTCTGGCGATGCTGGGCATGGTACTGAACCAATCATTGGGGTACTACGCAGGCCTGACCACCAGCGCCTCCAATATGTCATTGATCACCTCTTTGGTGCCTTTGCTGAGCGTATTTTTGAGCCTGCCTTTGCTGGGCAAACCCGTGTCTGCTTTGAGTGTGGTAGGTGGCGTCCTGTCTCTGGCCGGATTGGCCTTCATGCTTGGCCAAGGCGACATCACTTTCTTCCTCCACCAAGACGTCACTGAAGGGGACGCTCTGATGGTTCTGGCCGCAGTGGTCTACGCAGCATATTGCGTACTGCTGAAACGCTGGAAAATGCCCTTGAGCAACTGGACGCTGATATACATGCAAGGACTCTTTGCGGTTGCGATGTTAGCGCCGTTATGGCTGAGCAGTGAACAACTGCTACCCACCCACGAGTCGCTGCCGCTGATCGCGTATGCTTCTGTGATGGCCTCCCTGCTCGCCCCCTGGCTCTGGGTCAAAGCCATTGATGCCATCGGTGCGGATTCAAGCGCCATGTTCATGAACCTGTTGCCAGTGGTGGCGGTGTCTCTGGCTGCCACGTTACTCGGTGAACAGATCCACACTTATCATCTGATGGGCGGATTAATGGTGATCTCAGGTGTGATTCTGGCTCAAGTAAAACTGCGTCGTAAAGCACTGGCACCTATCGAAAATACCGGTCAGCTATAACGTATTCATGGTTGATCCGGCGATATCTGGCGGCTCATCACATAATTCGTCAGGGCAATACCGCCAATCGCGACTTCCTGCTCACGCTCCACCGCAAAGCCGTTTTTTTCAAAAAACGGCTTTGCGGTTTTACTCACATGAGCGTAGAGGCGTGCCATATTTTTCTCTTTTGCCCGACGAACAATCTCTTCCATAAGAAACCGACCAACACCGCATTTCTGGTAGTGCACGCTAACAAAGAAGTGGTCAATCAGTCCATCCGCTTGTAAATCTGCGTACCCTGCCAGATGTCCGTCCTCTTCTGCAATGATGGGACGGATGGTGTCTAGGCGCTGTTGCCATGTCTGCATCGAAAAATCGGCCGGTGCCCAGGCATTGCGCTGCGCGTCTGTGTAATCAGCAGCGGTGACCGTATGTACTGTGTGAAAAAACAACGCCCAGCATGCTTTGGCATCACTTGTCTTATAATTGCGAAGTTGCATATCAACAAACTCCTGATTTATTTGAAAATTATGGGCACTCTCTCACTTTGTTATGTAATTCGAGAGAGCACCTGTGACTCGGGGTTTTATCCCGACAGGTTGATATATACTGTCGCCAGAGCTGACAATCACTTCACTGCAATGAATAAGTTACTACGCTTAATCCAAGAAAACCAACGCGTTAACAGCGTTGACGAACTGCAAACTCTGTTGACTTCTATCGGGAACGAGCTGAACCACGAATCGTTTTTATTCGGTCTCTACCTCGAAGAAAGTATGGAAGAAGAAGCGGATGTGCTCAATCTTATCAATCCCCGGGCCTGGAGTGAGCAATACGCCGAAAGTGGCTACGCACATCATGATCCGGTGGCGAGATACTGCATGAATCATGTGCTGCCAATAAACTGGGATCACGTCGATAAAAGTGAGCGTATCGGGCGGGAGATCTTTGAGGAAGCCCGACTGAATGATCTGCGTAAAGGTTTCACCGTCCCTTTCCATGGACTAAACGGTGAGTTTGGCTGCATAAGTTTCGCAACGTCTGACGGCCGTCATTATGACAAAATGGATGAGCAGATCCTACTGGCTCAATTAGTGACGCCATTAATCACAGAAAACATCGCCCACTTTCACCCCCAATTACACAGCACGGCGCCGGCCAGACTTTTAACAGCAAGAGAGCTGCAGTGCCTGACCTGGGCAGCCGAAGGGAAAAGTACCTGGGAAATCGCCGTGATCATCGGCTGTTCAGAGCGTACCGCTAAATTTCACCTCAACAACGCGGCCAAAAAACTCGGGGCCGTCAATCGCTATCAGGCAATCACCAAAGCCATACTGCGCGGCTACATTCAACCTCAGGTTTGACCTTGCTCTGAAAACCATCACCAGACTCCAAAACCTGTCCAATTGGACAGTATCGGCACAACGGGATTTGTTTTAAGGTTTTATTGTTTTCGGACACCGCCGGGCTATGTCCCGAACGTTGAACGACAAACCCAAAACTATCCATGAGTTGTTGTGAATCAACAAACCCTGGTCACGTCTTGTGACCAGGGATTTTCTTTTTTGTCTGGTGAACATTTTCAGTTCACGACTTCGATATCCGTTTCCGGCACGCAGCAACACGCCAGTGCGATGCCCATGTGACGGTCATTGTCCTGCAAGGCGGGCACATCTGGCTGGTCCACTTTGCCAGACTCCACCGTCACCCGGCACGCGCCGCAAAGCCCTGCTCGGCAACTGTTGGAAATCGGTACACCGGCCGCTTCAGCCTGTTCCAGCAGTGTGGCTTGATTGTTGCCTTCGAAAAGCGTTCCATTGACACTGATTTGCAGCGTTTTGAGCGCTTTAGGTGCGCTGATAGCAACGCCAAAAGCTTCCTGATGATACATAGACTCTGGCAGGCCTTGTTTCAACAACAGATTCTTCGCCTTTTGCATAAATCCGTCTGGGCCACACACAAACACCTGGCGCTGCTCGACGTCTTTAATCTGCTTCAGATGTGACAGGGTCAAACGCCCTTTCAGGCCGAACCAATCCGGTGCAGGCTGCGTCAGCGACAGTACTACTTTGAGCCCAGGATGCTGACGTTCGAGTCCCTCAAGCTCTTGTTTACACGGAATGTCACTTTCCGTGCGGCACTGGTGGTAGAACACAACATCGCGGACCTGATCATGATCGGCCAGATAACGCAACATTGACAGCATAGGCGTCACGCCGCTGCCAGCGGAAAGAAGTAAGATTGGCTGATCGTGCTTCTCGCCGAGGTGGAAGCTGCCACTCGGTGACTCAGCTTCAAGCGTGTCGCCCACCTGCACATTGTCCAGTAACCAGTTTGACACTCTGCCCGCGTCAATACGCTTGACCGAAATAGCCAGACGTCCGGGACGTGATGGGCTGGACGACAAGGTATAGCGTCGCCCGATGCGCTCTCCACCGATCGCAACCTCAATCGGCAAATGCTGCCCAGGCAGGTATGTCGGTAGTGACTCAGAATCAGGCTCTAGCCAGAATGTCACGAAATCACGGGCAATCTCTTCTCGCTGCACACACGTGAGCGTCATGCGGCTCGGGGAGTGGTCTTCATACTGCTCTTTTTCTTTGTACTCCAGCACTTCAACCGGGTCACCGGCATGGATCATCCCTTCATTCAGCGCTATCAGATTCTGGCCAAAAAACACATCACCGCTGCGGTTCGCGCGGAACTGAGATAAGGTTTTCAGTGGCTCTTTAGAGGGTTTAAACGCACCTTTGTCTATATCGACAGTCGTCAGGATGCACCGTGAACACGGCTTGACCGATTCAAATTCGACCTCACCGATACGAATACGTTTCCAACTGTCTTCAACAAAGGGTTCTCCCCCGCTGACGACCAGATTGGTACGAAACTGATCCATCAGATGAGATTCAGAGCTGCGACGATTCAGCTCGTCCAACGAGCCTTCGCTGATCACCAGAACCGGGAAACCATCGGCAAAACTGACGTTATTGCCGACTCGTTCCGGCACGCGATTGGACTGCTCTCCCGTATACAAAAGCTCGACCCGCTGACCAAGTACGTCACTGAACCAGTCGTCTGCTTCGTCCGTCGTGGTGTAAGCTTCGAAGCTGTCGTTCCAGACTGTAGCGGGCGCAGCTTGGTGTTTAAAATCGGCATAACGTAACTTCAGAGCAGGCTGATCAGGCGCAGTAAAGATAATGCCGTCAGCAGTCAGACTGGACTGAACCTTGACCATATGAGGGTATTTTCTGGCTGTCACCATCACCCCGTCAGAGGTTGCCACCATAAAGCGTCGATCAAACGCAAGTCCTTGTTTTTCTACCCAGGCGGATGAGATGGCAATACCGGCGACGGATTTGACCGGATAGACGTTAATTTGTGTAAGACGAGATGAAGACGACATGGCTAACCTTTGCTCTGATTATTTTTTTGATTCACCATCTTAAACGCCTGTCGAATGAAAGTCATACCTTGCAATCGATTTCGTGCGACATATTCAACCAGAGTCATTTGACAATCCACCTGCTTAGCTATAATTCTGTGTGATCGGAGTGTGGATCCCACACAACAGGTTTCGTCACTTGGCAGTCTACACGGTGTCAGTAATCGATAACTCAATAAAATATAAATAAGTTTTGACAGATTCCTGACCTGATAAGATTGCGTGACCGGGATCAAATTTCCGATAATATTGTCAAATTTATGGCGTCTAGTTGTCACTCAATACCGAGGTAAAATAATGAACGATACAAACAAACTGCTGATGATCATCCTGTGTGTCCTGCTCCCACCACTGGCAGTATTCGTCGATAAAGGGCTGGGGAAAGATTTCATCATCAACCTGATTCTCACTTTCTTCTTCTTCGTTCCGGGTATGATTCATGCCCTGTGGCTGATCATGAAATAAGCCGGTTTTTACCACTCCTGCTGATGAATCTGAAAAATAGGATGAAATAGACGCGCAATTCCTCTATCATCCTGTCGCCTAAGCGTAAGCGTTTGCTTTCACAGTTTTCACTTACGTTTAGGCTCCAATCAGTAACTTTTCAATGGTGGGAGCCCTGAATGACTACACTTACGATTACTCGTCCTGACGACTGGCATGTTCATCTTCGCGATGGTGATGTTCTGACCGATACCGTTCGCGATATAAGCCGCTATAATGGCCGCGCACTGATTATGCCAAACACCGTCCCACCAGTTACCAATACCGAATTGGCCATCGCCTACCGCGACCGTATTATGGCTGAGCAGCCAAGTCCCCAATTCCAGCCTCTGATGTCCCTTTACCTCACCGATAACACTTCTCCTGAAGAAATCCGCAAAGCCAAAGCCTCAGGCATTGTCGTGGCCGCCAAGTTATACCCTGCGGGCGCAACCACCAACTCAGATTCAGGAGTGACATCAGCGAAGAACATCTACCCCGTACTGGAAGCGATGCAAGAAGTGGGCATGCTACTGCTGGTGCATGGGGAAGTGACTACCCACGATGTGGACATTTTTGACCGCGAAAAAGCGTTTTTAGACAACGTGCTGGCTCCGATTGTGAACGATTTCCCGGGCTTAAAAATCGTACTTGAGCACATCACGACAGCTGATGCTGACAACTTCGTCAAACAGGCGAACGACAATGTTGCCGCCACAATTACCGCCCACCACTTGTTGTACAATCGCAACCATATGCTGGTTGGCGGCATTAAACCTCACTTCTACTGCCTGCCCATTCTGAAGCGCAATACGCATCAGAAAGCCCTGATAGAAGCGGCCACCAGTGGCAGTAAAAAATTCTTCCTCGGAACAGACTCTGCGCCGCACGCCAAAGGCCACAAAGAATCTGCCTGTGGTTGTGCAGGCTCTTACACCGCGCACGCTGCGCTAGAGTTGTATGCTGAAGTCTTTGAACAGGAAGGCAAACTGGCAAATTTAGAAGCGTTCGCCAGCCACAACGGTCCTGACTTCTATGGTTTACCGCGTAATGCGGACACCGTCACCCTGACCAAAGCGCCCTGGACCGTTCCAGAGAGCATGCCCTTTGGCAGCGACATCGTCGTGCCGATTCGCGCCGGTGAACAGATTGATTGGGTCGTGAAATAATCCCATCTTCTAAGCATAAAAAAGACAGCCAATTGGCTGTCTTTTTTATTGATAGAGACATCATCGCGGATTTAATGAATAGGCGCATCGGTCTTAGCGTAAAACTTGCCGAAATACTGCTCAAGAATTTCAGGCGTCAGTTTGCCTTCCGCTTCGAGTTTTTTCAGTTCAGCCGCAATGGCTTTCTGTTCTTCCAGAGAAGGCAGTTGAACTTCTGGCGTGTCAGATTCCGCTTGCACCATCTCTTCAAGTTCTTTTTCAAAATCGCTCATGATACTTACCTAGTAAAACAAATCTGGGGTGAAGTTTACCTGCTTCACCCCAGTTATGCCAATTTACTGAACGGGTCGATCAGAGTTTGAAACTGCCCACCATACGATCCAGACGTCCGGACAACTCACGCAGCTCAAGGCTCGCTTGTGCCAGCTCTTCCGCGGTACTGGTGGTGGCTTCATTGATGCCATTGATCTCTTCAATGTTCATGTTGATGGTGTGCACTACTGTCGACTGTTCCTCGGTCGCGGTTGCTACCTGAGTATTGCGGTCCGAAATATCATGGATACGCTCAGAAATGTTCAGCAGCACTTGAACCGCTTCATCCGACGCCGATACCCCTTCAAAGGTGACGGCCTTACCCGCTTCCATCGCAGACACCGCATTGTGTGCATCGTTTTGCAACTGATTGATCATTCTCTGGATCTCTTCAGTTGAATCCGCGGTACGGCTAGCCAGATTACGCACTTCATCCGCAACAACCGCGAAACCACGTCCCTGCTCACCCGCACGAGCAGCCTCAATCGCCGCGTTCAACGCCAACAGGTTGGTCTGCTCGGAGATATCGCGAATGACATCCAGTATCGAGCCGATGTCCTGTGTGGTTGACGCCAGTTGCTCAACAACCTGCCCTGTATTTTCAATGTCCGCCGCCAGGCGACTGATGGCGTCTTTGGCTTGTGTCACAACACTCTGCCCTTGCTGGGTGTTGTCTGTCGCTTCATTAGCGGTTTCCGCTGCCGTTGCCGCATTGGTTGCTATCTCACTGATGGTCGCGCCCATTTCATTGATCGCCGCCACCACTTGCAGTGTCTGATCGCGCTGCACCTGACTGTTGTCATGTGTCGTGCTGGCTTTATCCGAAACGCTTTCAGCCGCTTCCTGAAGTGAGTGGCTGGTTGATGCCACCTCTTTCATCGACTCATGAATTTTCTCAATAAAGCCGTTGAAACCGGACGACAGTTGCGCGATCTCGTCACTTCCTTTCACTTCGATGCGCTGAGACAAATCTCCGTCGCCTTTACCCAAATCGGTAAAGCGCTGCGCGATCGCACGGATAGGATTTGCGATACTGTTGGCCAGTAGCAAGCCCATGGCAATAAAGAGCGCAGCCACCACCAAGGTCGTGATCAGCATTTGCTGAGCAACGGCGTTGAGATCTGCGAAGACTTCATCAACCGGCACCATCCCGATAACAAACCAGTCCATCGAGGGAATGTACTGGCTGGCAACAAATACGTCTTTGCCTTCGTATTCGGTCTCAATCAGATTAAAGCCTGACTTGTTCAGCAAGGTGCTCGCCTCTCGGCCATACAGGCTATCGATAGAGGCTTTCGCTTTGCTGGCTTCACGGTGAATCTGAACTTCTCCGCCTGCATTGACCAAAAAGACGAATCCGCTGTCTTCGATACGGAAGCCGTTGAGCAGCTTCACCATATCGTCCATCGATTTAGACAGGCCTGACATGCTAAACCCAGACGCGTTCTGGTAGTTAGCGAACATTTTTACGTCACCATTTGCTTCCTGGAACATGCTGACCATCGTCTGCTGACCCGATTGCACAAAACCGTAGAACCACGCATCTTGTTGACGGTTCAGTTTGCGCAGGAAACCGCCCTGGTTCCAGTAGAATGCGGTGTTGCGGTTAGCAACCGATGCGTCATTCAAACCGTACTGATTGCGGATGTTATTCAGTTGCTTGACCAGCAACGCCTCTTCCGCCGGATCGATGTTTTCATCACGGATCACGCGCTTAACGAACTCGTTATTGGCCATCTGCTCCGCAGCAAAAATCAGCTGGCGAACCTGACTGTCCACTTCTTGCCGGATCTGATCGAGCATCGACGGTAATTCGATATCAATGAGACGGTGTTCGAGCACATCACGTGCCTGTTTTTGGGCCATATAACCCACGATGACGGTCGACGCTAAAACTGCGAGCGTAATACCAACAACAACCTTTTGTTTAATACTCATAGAGTTAAATTTGATCATACTGTGCCTTCTGTGTGCAACAAGCGATAAAACTACTCTGTTATCGGCTTTGCGACGTAATGCTTGAGTTTTTTCTGCTGGTTTTTTCTACGCCAGACGAGTGGTGTGATTTCTCGCCACATTTTTAAGAAATCTTATTTTTCCGAACTGAAACACTTGCAACAATCTGTGCGGTCCCCATTATGTAGAGAACTGATTTTTCGAACAATTTGGACTGTACACTTTACGTCCAACCGGCATAAGTACGACCTGTTTACAGGGAACTTTTTGATAACTTAACTCACTAATTGGAAAAAATTAGGAGATCGACATTGATGAAGTCACAAGCCCTTCAACAACTTCAAGACTACTTAAACGGGCAGGTAATCGGTCAGTCCGAGCTGGTCAAACAGCTGCTGGTCGCACTACTAGCAGATGGCCATATCCTGGTCGAAGGCCCTCCTGGCTTGGCCAAAACACGCGCCGTTAAATCATTGGCAGACTGCATCGAAGGGGACTTTCATCGCATCCAGTTCACACCGGACCTCCTGCCAGCAGACCTGACCGGAACAGACATCTTCCGACCAGAAACAGGCGAATTCACCTTTCAGGCGGGGCCGATTTTTAACTCGCTGATTCTGGCCGACGAAATCAACCGGGCACCCGCCAAAGTACAGGCCGCGATGCTTGAAGCCATGGCCGAAAAACAGATCACAGCCGGGCGTAACACGTACCCACTGCCAGCGTTATTCCTGGTCATGGCAACCCAAAACCCAATTGAACAGGAAGGCACTTATCCGTTACCGGAAGCACAGTTGGATCGCTTTCTCCTTCATCTTGATGTCGACTATCCTGACGCACAAAGTGAGCTGGAGATCTTGCGCTTAAACCGTGGTGAAGCCATGGGAACCAGTAAGGCGCAGCCACCAGTGCTATCCCAGCAGGATATCTTTGCCGCTCGCCAGGAAGTGCTCAACATACATATGGCGGAAGGCATTGAGCAGTACATCATTCGTTTGGTGATGGCAACCCGTCAGCCAACGCAATACGATGATAAGCTGGCACAATGGATTGAGTTGGGCGTCAGTCCCCGAGCCACCATCGCTCTGGACCGATGCACTCGGGCGCATGCATGGTTATCCGGTCGAGATTTCGTCTCTCCGCAAGATGTTCAGGCAATGGCTTACCCGGCACTGCGTCACCGTTTATTGCTCACTTACCAGGCACAGGCCGAAGGCGTGCAGCCGAATCAGGTCATCGACCACCTGCTCTCATTGGTCGGCAGCGCATAACGGTTGGATAAAGCATGAAGCAGCCTCAAACGCCCACCTGTCCACCAAATGCCGACGGCGTGACATTGTCACTGGATGAATTGCTTTATTACAAGCAGCAGACGGTGCACTGGCTACCGCCCGCCAAAAGCTTGTGGTCACAGATGCTCGGTCAGCATCAGAGTCGTCAGCTTGGACGAGGTATGGACTTTGCTGAAGTACGTCAGTATCAGCCCGGGGATGATATCCGCAGTATCGACTGGCGAGTCACGGCCAGAACCGGCAAAACCCACACCAAGCTGTTCAGTGAAGAACGCGAAAAGCCGGTGGTGCTCTATATCGATTTGAGCAGCAGTATGATTTTCGGCTCGACGCTGATGCTGAAATCCGTCCTGGCTGCGCACATGGCGAGCCTAATCAGCTGGCTGTCCGTGGCACAAAAAGATAGGATCGGCGCCGTGATAGACACCGGAACCCAGCTCGTCGAGCTGAAGCCGACCAGCCGTAACAAGGGGCCACTCGTGCTGATTCAGCAATTGATCACCTTGCACAACCAATTGCTCCAGCATCCGGCCAGTGAACGTGTGGATTCGATGACAAACGCCTTTCAGGCGCTGAATCGTCTGTGCTCTAAAGGCAGTGAGGTCATCATGATCAGCGACTTTGTCCGTATGAGTCAGCAGCATCACATCCTGTTAACTCAACTACGCCAACACAACCGGGTGCGGTTCGTACACATTTCTGATCCACTGGAACAAGGTAAGACCCGCTACCGTGGTGTTGAACACGTTTCAGACAAAAAAAATACGCAGTGGTTAGACTTCGCCTCGCGCAAAACGCGCCAGCGCATTGAACGAGCGTTCGATTCGAAACAACAACAATTGAAGTCTAGCGCCCAATCTCTGGGCATTACCTTTACTTCGCTCTCAAGCGACCAATCCTTACTACAACAATTATCTGGATAATTTTGAATGACCGAACAAGCTAATTCTTCGCTTCTTCCCTTAAACCCGATGCACCTGCCAGACGCGCCTTCGTGGTTTCCTCTGGCATGGGGCTGGTGGGCGATAGCTGGCACGCTCGTCCTGGCAGTATTACTGTTCTGGATGCTGATGCGCCGTAAGAAAAAACATCTGGCACCGAAGAAAACCGCATTACGCTTGCTTGCGGCGAACCAACACCCATCCAGTGCAATTGAACTGGTTCGTCAGGCCGCCCTCTGCTACTTCCCACGTGAAGAAATCGCCAAATTAACCGGCAAAGAGTGGTATGCCTTTCTCGACTCTTATCTCAATACTCCGCTGTTTGAACCAAATCAGGAACAGTGGCAGCGAGCACTTTACACCAAAGAACCTGTCGCCAGCGCCGATATACTGGTCCAACATTGTGCCCAATGGGTAAACGAAGCCCTGCCACCGAAAAAAAGGAGAGCTTAGATTGGCGAATATTGAACTGGCTTGGTGGTGGATGCTGGCGCTTCTTCCCCTGCCTCTGCTCATTTATTGGCTAACTCCATCAGCCCGTAAAACGGCCCCCATTTACCTTGCGTATTTACCCAGGGCTGATGCCAAGTCGTCACCGAAAAACGTCTCTGCCCGAGTGCTGGCTGCACTCGTGTGGATAGCGCTGATCATCGCCGCCGCGCGTCCGGTGTGGTATGGCGACCCAGTCACAACGCAACCTAAGCATCGTGACCTGATGTTGGTAGTCGACCTGTCTTATTCGATGAGCCAGAAGGACATGAAACAGGGTGATAACTATATTGATCGTCTCAGCGCGGTCAAACATGTTCTGACTGATTTTATCGCTAAACGTCAGGGGGATCGCCTTGGCCTGGTGCTGTTTGCCGACCATGCCTATCTGCAAACGCCACTGACGCTAGACAGAAATACCATTTCAGAGCAGCTCAATTCCGCCGTGCTGCGCCTGATCGGCACCAAGACCGCCATCGGCGAAGGCATTGGCCTGGCAACCAAAACCTTTATCGACAGTGATGCGCCTCAGCGCGTCATGATTTTACTCAGTGACGGCAGCAACACGGCCGGTGTTCTCGAACCTATCGAAGCGGCCAAAATTGCCAAGAAATATCAGGCCACCATTTATACCATCGGTGTAGGCGCCGGCGAGATGACGGTACAAGACTTTTTCATGACCCGTAAAGTGAATACCGCGTCGGATCTGGACGAGAAAACACTGATGGAGATCGCCAAAATGACCGGCGGGCAATATTTCCGAGCTCGCGACAGTCAGCAGTTGGCGACCATTTACGACACCATCAATAGCCTGGAGCCTGTCTCTGAAGGCAGCCAGACATGGCGTCCTGAGCAGGAGTGGTTCGGTATCCCGCTCGGTATCGCTCTAGTGCTGTCTGTTGTCCTGTTCATCATCCGGAGGAACCATGTCTGACTTCACCTTCCTCTATCCATTCTGGTTATTGCCGCTGGTCCCTCTAGCCGTACTTTTGGCCTGGCTCGGAATCCGGTCTCGCAGCCAGACGCTGATAGCGCCGCACCTCGCGAAAGCCATGGGGTTAAGCGGTAACCAGCGTTCAAAATCCGCACTGCTGGTGATCGCTTTGTGTTGGCTGATCGCGGTGGTTGCCTTGGCAGGCCCCAGCCTGCGTACAACTGAACGGCCAAGTTTTAAAAACGCTTCGGCACGTGTACTGGTCATGGATATGTCGATGTCGATGTATGCCACCGATATCAAACCCAACCGACTGACTCAATTGAAATACAAAGCCACTGACTTACTGCATCGCTGGCAGGAAGGCAGTACCGGTTTGGTCGCATACGCAGGTGACGCCTATACCGTGAGTCCGATGACACAAGATACTCGTACGATCACAAACCTAATCCCTAACTTAACGCCAGAATTAATGCCCTACCCTGGCGCTGATGCGGCGTCCGGGGTTCAGTTGGCGATCGCCATGATGAAAAATACCGGACTGGAATCAGGTGACATTGTTCTGATGACCGATGATCTCGACATTCAGGAGCGCAGCAGCATTGCCTCTCTGCTGTCCGGAACCCAATGGAAATTATCCATACTGGGTGTCGGTACCCGCGCTGGCGCTCCCATTCAGCTTAGTGACGGTTCGTTACTGCAAACCGAGTCAGGTACGACAGTAGTTGCTAAGGCAAACTTTACTAACATGCAAAAATTAGCCAAGCAAACCGATGGATTCTTTACCCCGGTTCAACTCGACAGCAGTGATATCAACGCCATCGCTGCACGCACGCAGGAAGTCAGTACTACGGCCGACAAAAACACGACTCATCAGGTTGAAGATAAAGTCAATGATGGCTTCTGGCTGGTATTGTTCCTATTGGTGCCCGCTGCTCTGATGTTTCGTCGTGGCTTGGTTTTCTCGCTGGCCTTGCTGAGCGTGCCGTGGTTGACTCCAACCCCCGTCCAAGCCAGCCCCTGGTTAAATCAGGAGCAAACGGCCATGCAGCTTTATCAGGCTGAAGATTATTCCAATGCCGCTCAGGCATTCAGTAGTCCGGAATGGAAAGGCGTCGCGCAGTACAGTGCGGGGGATTTTGAGGGCGCCATTGAGTCGTTAAAAAACGTGCCGGGCACTCGTGGCAAATACAACCTGGCCAATGCGTATGCGCAGCAACGTGATTTCGATAAGGCCATCGAGCTGTATGAAGAAGTTCTCAAACACGATCCGAGCAATCAGGACGCGCAGCATAACCTGGATGTGGTGAAAAAAGCCAAACAACAGCAACAGCAACAGCAACAGCAACAGCAACAGCAACAGCAACAGCAACAGCAACAGCAACAGCAACAGCAACAGCAACAGCAACAGCAGGATAAGTCCGAACAGAATCAATCGTCAAAACAATCTGACTCAGACGGTCAAAACGGCGATCAGCAGCATGCTCAACAAGACAGCTCGGGCTCAGACAATACCGACACATCGCCGCAACACAACGCTCAGCAAGAACAACCGGACCGCTCAACGGATCAGAATGATCAGTCAGCGGATCACGAGAACACTCAGAACAGCGAACCTGAGCAGAACACAGGCCAAGCCGAGAGCCGCGCGCAAACGCAATCGACCAAACGCGCTTCAGACAACGCAGCCCAGCCACAAGATCCCAGTGCAGAGGCGAATGCGGTTCAGACTGACAACCAGCAACAAGTCGATCCAGAACTACGCAAGCTGGAGCAAGTGGAAAGCGCGCGGGACCCAAGCCGCTTATTACGCGCCCAACTGATGCTTCAAGCTCAACAGAAACAACCTCCTAAGAACTCAGGTAAACAGTGGTAATGATGAGACATCCTATTTTGAAACTGATCACCGCCCTTCTCCTGGCTGCCAGCCTTTTCAGTCCGGCAAGTTATGCCGCGACCGTCTGGGCCAGCGTCAGTAAAAACAAAGTCGCCAAGAACGAAGTATTCCAGTTGAGAGTCGTGACTGACCAAAAAGTCAGTGCGGACGCCATTGATTTCAGCGCGCTTGAAAAAGACTTCTATGTGGGTCGACCTGGGTTTGGCTCTTCGGTCAACATTATCAATGGTGACCGAACTGTGCGCAGCGAGTGGAACGTGTCGCTGGCCGCTCAGAAGCTTGGAAAAATGATCATTCCTGCGTTTGATATCAATGGCGATAAATCTCAACCGATTGCGCTTCAGGTTACCATGGACGAGCAGGATCCTAACATCGCCGATCTGGTTGAAATGCGTGCCAGCCTCAACAGCAGCGACCTCTATCCTAACGAGAGCGCCACGCTGAAAACCCGCTTGATCATCAAAACCGATCCGCGCCGTTTGCAAAATCCTCAAGTCGAGCCTCCCGCAGTTAATGGCCTCACGTTGACACAAATCGGTGAGCCCAACCAATATCAAAGCGTACTCAATGGTGTTCAGGTTACCGTGGTGGATCAAAATTACCGCATCACGGCCGAGAAAGCCGGAGAGTATCAACTGAAAGGTCCATCGTTCAAAGGAGCAGTGATTTACGGCAGTTCAATGACCGGAACCACCAAAATGATTAATGTCGATACCGCTCCTAAGCAGTTCGACATTTCGGTGCGACCAAAACCGGCTGGCTACAAAGGTGTCTGGTTACCCACGACGCAACTGACCCTGCAACAAACCTGGACCGACAGCAGCGGCAATCCGATAGCAGCAGATGTTACCTACCCTACGAAGATCGGAGACGCACTTACCCGAGAGATCACATTGGATATCACCGGTCTCAGTTCAGAGCGCTTCCCGGACATCAAAGTAAACTACCCGGATACCATCCGGGTCTACAGTGAGAAACCGCAATTCAGCGAACCGAAAAACGGCGTAACCCGTATGACGTTAAAGCAGGTGTTGATCCCACAAAGCACGGGAGATATCCCGCTCAACAGCATTTCAATCAACTGGTGGAACAGCAAAGCCAAGCAGCAGCAAACCAGTAAAATCCAAGGCCTGACACTGAACGTGTCACCGGGTGAAGCACTCAATGCCGCGCCGGCCAACTTTTCTGCCCCTGTGGCAGCAACGCCTGCAATCTCATCAGAAGTGCAAACCGTCACCGTAAAAGATCGCGGTATCTGGCCGCATCTCACCGGATTATTTGCGGCGCTGTGGCTGATCACCGTCATCATCGCAATAAAAATGCGCCGTACGCCGCGTGCCGTTAAACCTGAGGTAGCGACAGCATCGGGGTCGATCGTTGTTCAGGTAAAACAAGCGCTTGCTCAAGGCGATACCATTCGCGCTCAGTACTGTGTTCATCAGTGGATGACAGAGCTGCCGCTGAGCCAAGAGGAGCAGCGTAATATTCAACATGAACTGGATGCGATGAATGCATCGAGCTTCAGCCCGTCACCCTCTCGTTGGCAGCCCTCCGCCTTACTAAAACAGCTGGCTAAGTTGGACAAACGTCAACGCAGTGCATCGTCATCACCGGACCAACTGACCCACCTTTAAACCAATAGCGCCTGCGCGCACAAAACGGTGTATCAACCTTAGCGTTGTTACACCGTTCGTTTTAAACTTGATGCCATCTTGTTTCCATCATCGACATCCACATGAAAATCATCGCTGTAACCGCTTGCCCAACCGGCATTGCCCACACATACATGGCCGCTGACGCACTCAAAAAAGAAGCAACCAAGCGAGGCTTGTGCCTGAAAGTGGAAACCCAAGGGGCTATGGGTATCGAAAACCCGCTCTCTGTCAGTGATATTGCACAGTGCGATCTCGTCCTTATCGCCTCGGACATCGACATAGAGCAACGCGAACGTTTCCATGGCAGCAAGATCATGAGCGCCTCGATAGAGGAAGTGTTGACTAACGTCGTAGCCGTGATTGATCGCTGTCTGAAAGTATGATTGTCAGTCGCATCACATTCTGCCTGCCTGGAGACGGTGTTCCCGGATGGCAGTTGAGCGAACTGAAAGGGCTGGCGAGTCTGTTTCGTTCAGTGGTGGTGTGGATCAACATAACTCAGAGCCGCCAGGCGAATCTTGAACACGGGCTAAAAATGCTCATCGTCAAAAACTGCCGTTATGATCTGTGTCAGCTAGCCATCGAAGGGTTGGACGCCGAACTGGCGTGTATGGTGCTGACAGAGTACATCAGCGAAAAATTCGATCTGGTTGCCACCACACATAACAGGAAGCGCATCGCTGCCTACCAGCTGGATAACTACCCGCCACTGCAATCCCCGATCCCCCTCAACTGGCATTTTTTGCATTCACATCGCAATGAGACGGAGGACAAGAACCATCTGCTTGCCCAGTCCGCCATGTGCGCTAACCCCAGTCGTCAAGACGTGTTGTATCAGGCGTTGCAGGCGAGAGAAACAATCTCATCAACCTTGATCGGACAGGCACTGGCACTGCCTCATATCATGCACAGCGACGTCACCGTGCCGACGATAGTATTTCAGCGACCAAACGCACAGGTAGTCTGGCATCAGAACAAGGCACCGGCACATCTGGTCATCACTCTGTTTATCCCCTCACCGACAGATAGGCAAACCCTGATCCCCTTTACCCGACTTACCCGTTGGTTACTCAGCGAGCCCCATCAGACACTGCTGCTGGACAATCTGGACGATTTCACCCTGCGCATCATCATCAGCCACATCATGGCGACCTATCAGCCGGAGTGAACCGTCACTCGGTATTCTGACGGCGTCAGGCCCGTGCGGTTCTTAAAAACACGAAAAAAGTAATTCACATCCTGAAAACCGCAACGCGTCGCCACTTCTGGCAGGCGAAAGTCATAACGTTTGAGCATGAATTTCGCGCGCTCAATTCGCACCCAGGTAATATAATCAGCCAATGTCATATGCCCTTGTTGGCGGAACATTCGTGACAGATGGTTTGGCGAAATATTAAATCGGTGTGCGATACTCGAGCGTGTGATAGTTCGGTGAAAGTTCTCCTGAATATAAATGCAGATCCCCTGGTAGAGATCCTCACTGCGCTTTTTGGTTGAAACGACCGGACTCTCGAGCATCGTACTGCTATAGCTGAGCAATGCCAGTAGCAAATGTTCATCCATCGGACGCTTGTTCGGCTCACGGGCCAGGGCATTCAGCGCTTCGAGAATGTGGTCAATCGCGTGTCCGGTCCGGGTTTGGATACTGTGTTTTCGAATGTCAAAAAAACCCTCTTCGCCTTTCTCTTTACTCACCAGACTGAAGCCGAGCTGACGGCGACCAAACAGCAGACTCAGTACCGAGCATGACTCATCCCAATGCGGTTTATTCCAGCAGTTGGGAGGAATATACAGCGCATCCCCCGAATGGATACTGACGGTCGAGATACCGTGTTCATTATCTTCTATTTCGTTCACATACGTGCCTTTGAGTACCAGCTCCAGACGAGGAAAATTAACCTGATAACTGAACGCCGGCGGTGTACATTGATCGCTGCCAAACCAGATACGATTGACGCTCTCTCGCTCTGCCATCACGACATCAATCACATTTTTAAAGGTATCCACCGCACTCTCCTACCCAAACAAGGTGGATACTTTAGTCCAACCTCATAGCCAATACCACAACCTTACTTTTAATACCGACATATTCAAAATATCAAAAAATCAATTTATCTAACTGTTTTTATTAATTTTTAAAACAAAACAATAACCATCCATTTAACTCAACGAAAAGAGATACAGATCACGTTTAAAGTTATAGGTTACAATAATCCAGTAAATGCATCTTTTCTTCACTATATGAAGTGCGTTTGCGGATCCACAATGTCAGCATCAAATAACAAAACAACAAGAATAATCCTACGGGGGTGTATGACATGATCACTCAATTGATCAATGAGGACCTGATAAAGCTGGACCTCACCGCGACCAGCAAAGACGACGTTTTTGCTGAACTGATCGATGTTCTGGAAAACCAGGGGCGCATCAACGACAAAGCCCAGTTTCTGGCGGACATCAAAGCCCGAGAAGAGCTGGGGAATACCGGGTTTGAAGACGGGGTCGCCCTACCACATGCGAAAAGTGCTGCTGTGGTGGAGCCGGCGGTCGTCATTGGTGTGAGTCGTCAGGGGATCGACTATGGCGCCGAAGACGGGCAACCTTCTCGCTTATTTTTCATGATTGCATCACCCGACGGTGGTGCCAACCACCATATTGAAGTTCTGGCCGAGCTGTCGTCCAAACTGATTGAGGACGGATTTATTGAGCGCTTCCTCCAGGTTGATACGCCTTCCGATGCATTAGCCCTGTTGTTACAAAAAGAGAGTACGCCAACGGATTTGCCAGACGCCACTAACGGTTTCATCATCGGTGTCACTGGCTGCCCTGCCGGCGTTGCTCACACCTATCTGGCGGCCGAAGCCCTGGAAAAAGGGGCGGCGGCGCTGGGCTATGAAGTCAAAGTTGAAACCAATGGCTCCATCGGGGTAAAAAACAGCCCGACTGCGGAAGACATTGCCCGTGCCGATGCGATCGTTGTCGCCTGTGACAAACAGGTCGACATGACCCGCTTTGCGGGTAAGCGCGTAATAGAAACAGGGGTCAAAGCACCGATTCGCGATGCCGAAGGTTTGATCAAACAAGCGCTGTCTGCCCCGACTTACCATGCGGATGCGTCTGCAAAGCCTCAGGAATCTGCCGCCAGCAAAGCCTCTCAGGCACGCTCGGATCTGTACCGCTACCTGATGAACGGGGTTTCCCATATGATCCCATTCGTTGTCACCGGCGGCCTGCTGATCGCACTGTCGCTGGCCATCGGTGGCCAACCGACTGAAGCGGGCATGGCTATTCCGGCTGGCAGTATGTGGCAAAAAGTGCTGGATACCGGCGTAGTCGCCTTCCAGTTGATGATCCCAATTCTGGCGGGTTACATTGCGTATGCCATTGCCGATCGTCCTGCGCTGGCGCCAGGCCTGATTGGTGGCTGGATAGCCAACAACGGATCTTTCTATGGCGCTGAAGCTGGCACGGGCTTTATTGGCGCGATCATCGCAGGTCTGCTAGTGGGATACTTTGTGAAGTGGCTGACCAGCATCAACTACCACAAATTCATTCAGCCGTTGGTGCCAATCATGATTGCACCCATTGCAGGCTCTTTGTTTATCTCCGGTCTGTTTATTTTCGTCATTGGCGCACCGATTGCGAGCCTGATGGATAGCCTGACCGCGATGCTGACAGCCATGAGCACCGGCAACGTTGTACTGTTGGGTATCGTACTGGGCGGCATGGCTGGCTTCGACATGGGTGGCCCCTTTAACAAAGTGGCGTTCTTGTTCTCCGTCGGCATGATTGCCAGCGGACAGACCCAGTTTATGGGCGCGATGGCCTGCGCTATTCCTGTGGCTCCGCTGGGCATGGCGTTAGCAACGGTATTAGGCCGTAAACTGAATCTGTTCGAAGACTCGGAAATTGAGGCCGGTAAAGCGGCGGGCGCGATGGGTCTGGTCGGCATTTCAGAAGGCGCAATTCCATTTGCAGCTCAGGACCCCATGTCGGTTATTCCGGCGAACGTACTCGGCTCAATGGTCGCGGCTGTTATGGCTTTCTCATTTGGCATCACTAACAGCGTCGCCCACGGAGGACCTGTGGTCGCCCTACTCGGCGCGATGAACAAACCATTGCTGGCGCTAGTGTGTATGGCCGCAGGCGCAATCGTCACTGGTATTGCATGTGTCACGTTGAAAAAAGTGCGTAAAGCCAAGCTCGCAGCGGTCGCGGCATAAGCCAGCCTTGACTTCAATACGCGAAATTTTAAGTTGGCTCTGTTAAAATGAGCCAGCTTTTTACAACGCAAACCAGATGTCAAACTGGTGCTATGCTCCTGACCATTCCCTGAATGGCCATTTGTTGTACTCCCGCTCCGTTCGGGAGCTTTTTCGTAAGGTAATTACAAGATGTCGATCCACGAACCGCATCCCCGCTGCTTCTACCCCATGGACAACGTGATCCAGAATTATGCCTGGGGCAGCACAACGTCAATCAGCCAGTTGTTCAATATCGAAAACCCGACCAACCAGCCACAAGCTGAGATTTGGATGGGCGCACACCCGAATGGTTGTTCCCGTACTCAGATCAACCAGCACTCTACACTGCTGTCTGACTTAATCGCCACCGACAAAGATGCGTTTTTGTCTGCCGATACCAATGCACGTTTTGGCGAACTGCCTTATCTCTTTAAAGTCCTCGCTGCGGCTAACGCACTGTCCATTCAGGTTCATCCGAGCAAAGCCGAAGCCGAAGCCGGATATGCAAAAGAGCAACAAGCTGGCATCCCTCTGACAGCCGGCCACCGCAACTACAAAGATCCCAACCACAAACCTGAGCTGGTATACGCCCTGACTCCGTATCAGGCAATGAACGGGTTTCGTTCATTTGCTCAAATTTCAGTGCTGTTTTCAGCCCTGAACATCAGTGCCATTTCGTCACTGGTTAACGCGTTTACCCAGAACCTGACATCAGCAGGCTTAGCGCAGTTTTTTACCGAGTTACTGTCACTGCAAGGTGAGCAGAAAGCACAAGCGGTGGACGCGTTACTGACTTACGCCGATACCCATAAAGGCGAACCTCTGTTCGCGCTTATTCTTGAACTGGCAGACCAATACCCGGGTGACATTGGTTTGTTCGCTCCGCTTATGCTGAATGTCCTGACGCTACAACCAGGCGAAGCCATGTTCCTGGATGCACGTACCCCGCACGCTTACCTGAAAGGCACCGGGCTGGAGATCATGGCCAACTCAGACAACGTACTGCGCGCCGGATTGACGCCCAAGCATATGGACGTCGAGGAACTGGTGAGCTGTACCCTGTTTGAAGAAAAGCCGGCTGAAACTTTGCTTTTGGCACCGCAAGTCGATGGTCAGGTATTGAGTTATCCAATCCCAGTCCCCGATTTCAAGTTCACTGTCTATCTGTCGGCCAATCAGCAAACAATCACCACACACAGCGCGGAGATTCTCTTGCCTCTTGATGACGTAATGGCGGTCTCTCATGCAAGTGGTGAAACGGTGACGCTCAAAAAAGGCCAGTCACTGTTTATCCCCGCGTATGCAGGCGAATACACGCTTCAATGCGCAGGACGCGTCGCTCGCGCCCATAACTGATGTTCGCCACTGGCCGGCCACGCTCGGCCAGTGCTCCCCTCTCCTCTTAAACACACACCGCCTCTTAGCTCGTTGTTTATTATTTTTCAGAAACACGCAATACCCAGAACTGAACGTTTTCGCGCATCATTACGACGCGAACAACCCTTGACATAAAAACAATAAAATTATCGTTTTGCGATAAAATATTGTTGATCAACGATCAAATTATGATTAATATTTCTCCATCGCAGAATGACAAAGGAAAACCTTCATGAATAAAATTCAGACACAAAGCCGCCGGATCAGACAATTCTTTCAGTTCTTTCTGATCGTGACTCCAATCGCAGTCTGCTATTACTGGCTTACCGTCGGAACAACGTACGATGTTCTCACCCGCTTTGGTATTGTCGAGTTGAGCTACGACTTCAGTGAGTACACGCAACAGCCACTGACCGCAATGACACGGCTGTTCGCCGCAGGCGCCAGTTTACTGCTGTGCGCTATCTTGATGTACGCACTTAGTGTGTTAATCCGCTTATTCCGCAACTACGAACATCACGAAATCTTCACTCTGGACAACGCCATTTGCTATCAAAAGTTGGGACGTTGCTTGTTTTACTGGGTGGGGGGCTCTATCATCCACGGCGCACTGATATCAGTGATTCTCTCGTTTAATAATCCACCGGGAGAACGCATGGTCACCTTATCATTTCAAGGGTTGGATTTTTTAACGCTGGTGTTAGGTGCCATCATTCTGATCATCTCTTGGGTCATGCGAGAAGGACATGATCTCGCGGATGAAAGCCGCCTGACGATTTAAGGAGTCTCATGTCTATTCGAATCAATTTGGACGTTATGATGGCGAAACGCAAAATGCGTCTGAAAACTCTCGCACAAGCCGTCGACATTACCGAAGCGAACTTGTCCATACTCAAAAACGGTAAAGCTAAGGCCATTCGTCTGCCTACGCTGGAAAAACTGTGTGAAGTGCTTGAGTGCCAACCTGGCGATCTGCTCGAATACGTAGACGAGCAGGATAACCCGACGCCTTAATTTCAAATGGTATCCACTGCCATTTAACCCGCAGCCCTGTGTTGCGGGCTTTTTGCGTCAGGAACTGGCGTTGTATTCTGCGATTCAAACCAAACGCATCAGGGCTTTCCCCCTTTGTGACAAAGGCACCTGATGCGTATGCAATCAGTCTTGTAAATAGTTGCATATCTGCGACAAGCTGAGATTTTATAAAACTGAAATTTTTCTCTACTCATACTTTAGTTTTGTTTCAATATCTTACGAGCCATTATAAAGATTGAGTAAAATTCCTGTCAGCGTTGTGCTTTCTTCCCATATCTGGATTGTCGTATCATACTTTACCTATAAGGCCTTCAGCCTTGTCAGAATGAATAATTTTAACAAACCAACAAGAAAAATTTGCCGTGAGATTTTTAGTTTATTCTTTTCTCATTAGCCTGTTTTGCGCGCCCGCACTGGCAGCCGTCGACTTAGTGAAAGTCGACAAGTCGAAACGACGGATGTATCTGTTGAAAGACGATGAGATCATTCGAGAGTATCGTATTGCATTGGGAAAACGTCCAAGAGGACACAAAGTTCGTGAAGGCGACAGCCGGACACCGGAAGGTCGTTACCAACTTGATTTTGTGATGAACGACTCCGACTTTTATCGTTCCATTCATATTACTTACCCAAATCAGCACGATGTCGACTACTCCCATCGTTTGGGCTACCGGCCTGGTGGTAATATCAAGATCCATGGTCTTAAAAATGGTGATAAAGTGAATCCGGATTTTGTCCAGAGCTTTGACTGGACCAATGGATGCATCGCAATCACCAATGAAGAAATGGACGAGTTCTTATCACTGGTTCAAGCCGGAACACCCATTGATATTGAGTGGTGATCAGGACGCGTTACTTTGAGCCGATGCCGGGCTGTCAGCAGCCTGGCTGCGCTTGTCTCGTGTCACCCACCAGCAGATCAACGACCCAATCGTCACCATCAGCACCCCCTGCCAGAAACTGCCCGTCAATGCCACGCCTAATATCACGGACGACAGCAACGTGGAGAAGATTGGCGTGAAGTAAGACAGGGTCGCGAGTAAGACCATATTGCCACCCAAAATAGCAATATTCCACAACGCATAACCTCCCCCCATCACTATACCGGTCCACAATACATTGCCCGCCGCAGAGAGTGAGAACGTCATGCCGGTTTCATCACTGAACGCATACTGGGTCCACAAGGAGACTGCCGTCATAGCAAAAAACAGCGTGATCGCGTTTTGCCCCCCGGACAGGCGTTTCGTAACGTTGCAATAAATCGCCCAGAGAAAGGCACCAATGAATGCCAGCGCGTACGTCAGGGGGTTCGTGGCAACACTGGCCGCCAGCTTCGCCACCGACAGGCCTTCATCTCCGGTGATCGTCCAGGCGACACCAATAAATGCCAGTGCCACGCTCGGATAAACCAGAATATTGGCTTTCTTATTACTGACGATCACCGCCAGTAATACCGTCAGAGCCGGCCACAGATAGTTGATCACCGCCATCTGCATTGCCTGATGACGGTCATTGGCCATTCCGAGCGACAACGCCAGACACACCTCGTAAGCAGCGAATAACCCGCCGCCAATCAATACATAACGCCAGGATAAATTACGCCACTTCGGCACACCAATAACGATCAACAAAAACACCGAGGCAACGGTATAAATCCAGGCTGCGCCACCAATTGGTCCGAGCTGCTCCGCCACTTTGCGGGCAAACCCTAACATGGAGCTCCAGAGAAGCACAGCCGCAACGCCATACAGAGTAAATTTATACTGATTCAACACACTACAACTCAAACAACCGCAAGCAAACCCTCACCTTGCATTAAGAATCGTTTTCTGTCAATCGACGAATCAGTTTTGCCGGAGTCCCCCCAACCAGGCTGTCAGGCGGTACATCACGCGTCACGACTGAATTCGCTGCAATCACGGAACGTGCACCGATCGTTACTCCCTGATTGATCACCACATTACCACCGATCCAGACATCATCCTCCACCACAATCGGCTGACAGAAAGTTTCCCAGGAGCGACGGCGACGATAGTCCAGAGAATGGCCTGCGGTGTAAAACTGCGCATTCGGTCCGATAAGAACATGATTGCCAATGGTAATGTGCGCACCATCCAACATGGTGGCGTTCATATTGATAAAGGTGTTGTGGCCAATGGAAATCGTCTGGCCAAACTCACAACAAAAAGGAGAACGAATCACACTGCCTTCACCAAACTGCGCCAACAGGTCGTTGAGAATAGCACGGCGAGTATCCTCGTCACTGGTCTGATTGAGGTCACGACCGAGTTCGCTGGCTTTGTCCCTCACCACGTTGATACTCTCATCACCTCCGTCAAACAGCTCACCGGAAGTCATTTTTTCAAATTCAGTCATGCTCACTCTCCTACTTTGCGAGATTTAGACAGGAACCGAGAGCATACCCGCTTAACCGAACAGAAACAGAGAAAACTTTGGCAAGTTTTACATCCGTAATTAGAGCGAGTCATCAACGAGCACAAAAAAGCCGGGTAACACACCCGGCTTTTGAATCAATGTGCGGATTAACGCTAAGTGGCTCAGACAATTTCCCAGCTGTGCGTCATCTCGACACCTTGTCCGAGCATCAGACACACGGAGCAATACTTCTCTAATGAGTTGGCCGCAACCTGAGCGACCACATCGGCATCCAGCTCGTGGCCCGAGACAACAAAATGAATGTTAACCTGAGTAAAAATGCGCGGCGCGGTTTCACGACGCTGTGTGGTCAGCTTTGCGGTACACGCCGTCACTTGCTGGCCCGCTTCTTTGAGTCCATCAACCACATCCACAGAGCTGCAGCCACCGGCCGCCATCAACACCATCTCCATTGGGCTTGGCGCTGTTGCGCCGCCGTTGCCATCCATCACCACAGAGTGGCCAGACTGTGATTGACCCAGAAATTTAAACTCTTCAATCCACTTAACTTCAGCTTGCATCTCTTTCTCTCATTTAACAGCAATACCATCGGACAACTCTAGCACAGGTGAGCTTATCCACACGAGGCTTTACCTCTCCTACCCCAGTAATGGCCAGATAGGAGAAAGACCATCAGGTCATCCACACGACCCGCGCAGCTAATAAAATCAATACCACACCGGAAAGCCGGTCGATCAACTGTGCTTTCGTCCGCACTCGATCCAGCAAGCGGGGGCTGGAAAGTAGGAAAGTGAGCAGCGTATACCACAATCCATCAACCACCAGTGGCGTGGCAACAATGACTGCTTTGCTACCGAAATCACTTCCCACCGCAACAAATTGACTGAACAAGGCGATAAAAAACAACGCGATTTTAGGGCTAAGTAAAGAAATCAAAAAACCTTCTTTGGCTGACTGCCATAGCGTAGTGGTTTCACCGGATTCCAGTTTGGCCGCCACACCACCTTTTGAGCGTAACGCATTCCACCCCAGATAAACCAGATACAACGCGCCCGCATAACTGATGGTTTTGAACAACAAAGGCGACTGGTGCAACACCACCGCGAGGCCAATGAGGGTGATAAACGCATATATCCCAATCCCCAACGCGTGGGCCCATGCCGTCGCAAGGCCGTTCGCCCGCCCACCGGCAAGGCTGTGCTTCGCGACCATTGCTAAACTGGGACCGGGAGACATCGCTCCCAACAGACAAACGGTAAAAAGCGATAGCCAGATAGTAAAAGTCATAGATGTGTCCTCCTGATAGCAGCATCATTGCTCAAATCAGGACATAAATAGAAATCAAAGTTTTTCATAAAGGCCATGATTTTAAATCATACCAATAGAATAAGGCGACTGACGCATCATCAGATACACTTGCTCACGCATCCAGCGGTGCGCACTGTCGTTGTCATATTTTGGGTGCCACATCAGCCAGTACTGGTGTGTCTCCGTATCAAACGGCAAGGGCCTATGTTGCAAGGGCGCATGTTTAGAAAGATTGATGGCGATATGCTCAGGCACGACCATCAGCAAGTCACTGCCCTGGAGCGTATTAATTGCAGCGGAAAAAAACGGTACTTTAAGTGCAATTCGACGTTTTACTCCCAATGCTTTCAGCACTATGTCCGTGGACGCATCTTTATCGCCGCCTCCGGTGACTTTAATGTGCGCATAACGCAACAGATCGTCCGTGGTGATCGCACTGCGAGCGCAAAGCGGATGCTGGGCACTCATAAGGCACACTGACTTATCTTCCCCCAGTTTGAGGCTGCTGACCTGTTCAGGCTGTCGAGGCAGCATGGTGGATGCCAGTTGGATCCCGGTATCGTGCAAGTGATCTAGATAAGACGGATCCCATAATCGGTAAGCAATATCCACATCTGGGGCCTGCGCTTTAATGGTGCGTGCAATATCAGGCAGGATGTACTGCGCAACGTAATCACTGGATGCGAGCACTACTTCACTCTGCCATTGCTGCGGCTCAAACGGTTTGTCATCCAGCAAGTGCTCAAACTCACCCAGCAACGCGTCCAGTTTGTACTTGAGTGCTGTGGCCCTGGGCGTCGGTAAGAGCAAATTACCGTCCCGCACCAGCAAGGGGTCTCCGCATAAATCGCGTAATTGCGCCAGTTGACGACTCACCGCCGACTGAGTGATATTCAGGCGCTGGGCCGCACGGCTGACGTGGCACTCTTCCAGCAAGACGTGCAAAGAGCGTAATAAATTCAGGTTAATGTTACCCAACATATTCCACCCAGGGCTTGCGCCATTTCGGAGCCGGGTAGTTTTCTGGCCAATATTCAACCTGGCGTCGGATCAGGCCTTGTCCAACGGTGTGAAAGGTGATTGCGGTGTCGGTACGCTTCCCGTCCGACACGGTGACATCCGTGACGACCTGTTGTCCATCTGCCACGATACAATTGATGACAAAAGTCCAGCGACCTTCCGCCGGATACGCAGAATTCAACTCAGCAAAATTGTTGCGCCCTGTGATTCTTTCACCACTTTGAGGCCAAAGAATCTCCACATCTTCTGACAGACAGTTCGCCGCCAGATAAAAATCATTGCTCTGCATCGCTTGCCAATAGGCCTCGACGGTCTGTTGCGCATTCATGCTTGCCCCTTGGTGGTATTGAAGAATTCCGTCAGCACAGTATGTGTCATCAGATGGCGCAGTTCCGGAATTTGTTGCAACTGGTCGCGGATTGCGTTGAGGCGGTTCATAGTGGGTACCTCAACGTAAAGCATCATGTCTGTCTCACCACTGATGGCATGGCACCATTTCACGCCATCGATCTGATAAATATCTGCCGCATACGCTTCACATTGATGCGAAGAGCCGGACGTATCAAACTTAATCGCCAGATAAGCACAAATCATCTCCGTCGGCTTGTCGGTTACAATGTTGGCGTGATAGCCGAGAATAACCTGATCATTTTCCAGCTTGCGGATTCGCGCAGTCACCGCTGAACGGGACAAGTTGACATCCCGGGCAATTTCACTCACCGAGCGCCGGGCATTGTGTTTGAGAATGTGGATGATTTGGTGATCGAATTTGTCCATTATGACTTCCTGTAATCGCTCAACTTATCCTGTTGAGTTCAGGTAATGTGACACAAATTCTCGATGCAGAAAAGCCGACAATGTGGCAAAAATCGGCAACCAAAACGTCATATTGACAGATAACTCCGTCATTTTGGTTACTGAGTTTCCGCGGAGAAGCGGGTACTCTTGGCGAATACGGATCTTACGGAGACAACAATAACAATGAGTCAGTTGAAACAGGACATCACTTTGCTGTCTGGCATCGGGCAGCTTTCCACTACTCTGATGGGCACCGGGCTGTTTATGATCCCCGCGATTGCCGCAGGGATCGCAGGTCATCTCTCACTTTGGGCCTGGCTGATTCTGTTTGTGGCTATTTGCCCAATCGCGTTGACGTTTGCCCAATTGGGTAAACGCTACCCGAGTGCAGGCGGCACTGCCTATTTTGTCCGTAAAGCCTTTAACAGTAAACTTGAACGCAGCGTGGCCTGGCTATTTGTCAGCGTAATCCCCGTCGGAGTCCCCGCCGCTATCGCTCTGGCGGCCAGTTTCTTGCAACAATTGCTCCCTGAGGCTCTGAATCACGCGTTGCTGGCACAAAGCCTAACGGTCGCATTGCTGATTCTGGTCAACCTGATGGGGACGAAATCGTCTGGTCGACTGCAAACGCTGATTGCCCTGAGCATCTTTGCACTGGTCGGTGCGTTTTTATGGCAAGGCAACGTCACCACGCAAGATCTGCACATGCCAACTCTGGATGGCGAGTCCTGGTGGCCGATAGGTGCGGCATTGGGAGTGATGTTCTGGTGCTTTGTCGGTATCGAAGCGTTTGCGCACATGGGGGAAGAGTTTAAAAATCCGCAGCGCGATTTCCCTATTGCGATCGTTGTCGGTTGTTTTGTGGCCGGAGCCACCTACTGGGCATGTTCAGTCGTGATACTCAAATTCGGTGCTTACGGCACAGCTGAGCTCGACAGTGCGTTGATTCCCTGGCTAAGTGAGCAACTGTTTGGCGATGGCTTTAAAACGCTGATCAGCGTTGTCGGGTTTTCCGCGTGCTTCGCCAGCGTCAACCTCTACACACAAAGTCTGTCGCGCATGGTCTGGGCGCAAGCACGTGAATATCGTCCACACAGCGCTATCGCACGCGTATCCATCCGTGGTGTGCCAGCCAATGCAACGCTGTTTGTTGGTGCCGTTTTGATGCTGTCGTGTGTGATGGGTGCCCTCTCAGGTCTGGATCTGGAGTTCTTCCTTAAGCTGGCCAACAGCATATTCGTTCTGATTTATCTGTTGGCCATGCTCGCCGCATGTAAACTGCTGCGCGGTATCGCCCGAGGCATGGCGATGGTCTCGCTCTTGCTTTGTACCGGTGTGTTTATTTGCCTAGGCTGGTCAATGCTCTACGCATTGAGTGTGTTTGCGGCCCTGTCACTTCCTTGGGAACGGTGGCTGAGAAAAACGCCCACGGAAGCCACCTGAACAATTACAACAACTCACTGACGACCTGGTTGCCACGAATACACGTCAGCGTTTGTGGCGACACTTTACACCAGCTTCCGTCACTTTCCAGTGGCTCAGAAGCCAGCGCTATATTTTCCTCTTCCGCTCTGATAAACACGGTCGGCGGCTCCTTATCGGTGCTGTAACGCACCACCCAGAAGCCGTCCCCATCAGACAGGCACATCGACGCTTTGAACGGCTGATCAACGCCCTTTTCCGCCATAATCGACTCAATGTCATCAATGGTTTTGCGGATTGCGGCGACCGGGTCTTCACGCAAACCATTGTTCATCGCTAATAGAAAAATCAGTTCACTGTCTGTGCTGCCTCGACGCTGCAAATACAAAGCTTCCGGCAGTTGCCGTTCAAGCGCGTACTTGACCTGTGAATACCCGCCTATCTGGCCATTATGCAGAAACATCCAGTTATCGAGAATGAACGGGTGACAATTTGAACGAGAGACGGAGGTCCCCGTAGAGGAGCGAACATGGGCCATAAATCGATGTGAACGAATATGGTGAGTCAGAGAACGTAAATTCTCATCGCCCCACGCCGGCAAGACTTCATGAAACTGGCCGGGCGTAGCCCGTTCTGTGTACCAGCCGAGACCAAACCCGTCTGCATTGACACGCGTGACCGCTTTACGAGCTTCGAGGCTCTGATGTACTAACGAATGCTCTGGTTCATACACCAGTTCATCAAGATAAATCGGGCGTCCCTGATACGCCAACCAGCGGCACATAATCGCTTTCCTGTTAGACTAAGAGAGGCATCCAATAAATCACGTTTCAAAAACCCTGGCAAGCCGCATGATCTGCGGCTCGATTTGATCCAGTGCGGTATTGCCAAACCCGAGAACCGCACCATACCAGTGGCGTAATTCTGCACAATCATGTTCATAGTAACTGAGAGGACGCAGAATGATACCGGCCTGCTTTGCCCTGTGACACACAGTCCGCTCATCCGGATCGTTGCGCCACTTGAGTGTCACATGCAGACCTGCAGCCTGACTGATGACACTGACCGAAGGCAGGTAGCGCCCAATCGCTTCGCACACCCTCTGGTGCTTTTGTTTGTACAACCGGCGCATTTTGCGGATATGGCGCTGCAGGTCCCCCGCGGCAATAAACTCCGCCAGCGCGGCCTGAGTGTGTGCCGGAGAGTCACCACTGAGCGCATCCTTCATTGCCACACAGCTCTCCACCAAGGACGCAGGTACCACCAGATACCCTATCCGCAGCCCGTTAAACATGACTTTGCTGAACGAACCGACGTATAACACACGCTCATCGCATCCCACCTGAGCTGCGAGCCCCTGTAAGCTGGTGTACGGCCGGTGAGCGAACTGAAATTCGCTGTCATAGTCGTCCTCGATGATCCAACTTTTTCGGATGCGAGCCCATTCAATCAGGGTGAGTCGCTGCTCGGTGTTCAACGTCGTGCCCATTGGGTACTGATTGCTGGGCGTCACATACAAAGCGCGGGCATGACTTTGCAACGCGGTTTCAATCTCCAATCCACTGCGCGCACGGACCGGCAACGGCTCCAGGTTCAAACTATTCAACTCAAGCACTTTGGTCATCTGAGCATAACCGGGCTGCTCCATCAGCACGGACTCCCCCTTTGGTACCGTGGCCATCAAGGCAATAGCCAATGCCTGCTGGGCACCCGACGTAATAATGATCCTATCGGCATGACAATGCACAGAGCGGCTGCTGGCCAGATAAGCAGCCAGCGCAGAACGTAATTCCATGCTTCCCTGAATCGGTTGATTGCCCAACAGATTGACCCGGCCGACATGACGTTGCAGGCACCGGTTCCATTTCGCCAGTGGGAATTGGGCCAAATCAGGCACACCAGGCGCAAACGGGGCATTCACATCCCCTGGCGGTCGGTGCGTGTTTTGAGCACCTACCGTAGCATCACCGGGATTAAAATACTGTTCCGGCAACGTCACCGCGACAAAAAATCCGGCGCCGCGCCGGCTCTCGATATAGCCTTCCGCCACCAGCTGTTCATAGGCTGCGACCACGGTATTGCGGCTCAGCCCAAGCTCGGCAGCCATCTTACGCGTTGACGGCAAACGCCCTGCAGTCGGCCACAACTGACCGACGATTTTTAGGCGCACCGCGTGGAATAGTTTGCTCTGCAGGTTCTCCGGTCCGTCGGCCAGAACCAGATCACCAATTTCAATTGGCTGCAAATTGGACCTATAAAAAATTAAAAACTGGCACTCATAAAAGTACCAGTTTGCACTTACATTGCCAATCAGAAGCCATCAACGAGGACTGATCATGCTATCGCAAACCCAACGCACTGAAATCAAAAAATCCGTTCACAAAACTGTGCTCGACACCCAACAGCTTCACGCGATCATCGACGAGAGCCTGTTGGCACACATTGCAATTACCGAAGCGCATGGCCCCGTGGTGATCCCTATGCTAACTTGGCGAGTCGGACAACGAATATATATCCATGGCGCACGCAACAGTCGCCTCATTCGCCAGCTCAAACAGGGCAATTCCACCTGCCTGACTTTTACGTTGTTTGACGGCTGGGTACTGGCCCGGTCAACGTTCCACCACAGCGCGCATTACCGCTCTGCAGTGGTGTTCGGCCAATTCGAAGAAATAGAGGACAACGCGGAAAAAGATCGCTTACTCAATCATTTCGTCGAACAGATTGCCCCCGGCAGAAGTGCCGAGGCCCGAACCGGAAATGAAAAAGAGCTGACGGCAACCGTGGTTCTGAGCATGCCACTGTCTGAAGCATCAGTAAAAATCAGTTGCTCTGATGTGAATGATGATGCTGCCGACATGGACTTGCCGGTTTGGGCTGGCATTGTGCCCTATCGTACGGTTGTTGGCCCATTGGTCCCGAGCCCAACCATGACCACGATACCGGAAACGCCGGATTACAGCCGGACGTATGGTTCAAGGTGGGTCCATTATCCAGTTGATTAATCCAATAAAAAGGAGCCTTTCAGCTCCTTTTTCAGGGTCTGTTATTCGTCCTCCGGTCGAAGCAGAGCATCGAACGTCGGATGCCCGTGCAATGATTCCAAATCCGGTTCTTCGTTGAGCAAGTCTTTGATCGACGGGCTCACCTCAATGGCGTGCACTAAGTCTTCAATCGCCTGCTCTTCCGCACCTAATCGGGCAAACGCACACGAACGCTGATACAAAGCCGGGCCATTTTTACCATCCAGCTCCAGTACCCGGTTACACATACTCAACGCCCAGTAGTACTCTTTCATCTCCATGACCGCATCGGCTTTGTACGTCAAAGCTTCCAGGTCACCCGGACGGATCTTGAGGATTTCGTCATACACTTCAACTCGTTGCTCCGGCGTTGGCATGCTTTGCGCGCGTAACCACAAGTTATGAATTTCGTTAATGATCTCAATTTCTTTGTTGTTTTCAGTGATGATGCGGGTCTTACGCTTCAAGTCGCGTTCCAGCGCCACGAATTTCTTTTCGTACTCCAACGCAATTTTATTCAGTCGTTTATCCGCCAAATCTTTGGTGTTGTTTTTGATCTCTTTCATCGACTGCCAGCCGATCAAAGCGATCAGCGAAGCCACTCCGGCAATAATGTAGAAGAAATAAGTAACCGTGACGTTGGCATAGTTCAGTGATTTATCGGCAACCGCCAGCTCACGGTCAGTGATCTGCACAGTGAGACGACGCTCGAGATCTTGCTGCTCCTGACGCAAAGATTTCAGCTCGTCCATAATGTAGCGCTCCATTAACGGACGATCCAACAAGTCGCTCTCTGAGTATTTTTTTTCCTCGGCTTGGGCAACAGACAAGAAACAGCTAACAAAGACGGCAAATAACAGGCTGATTGTTCTCATCGTTATTCCTTTTTGTATTTTTTCAGTTGAGTTATCACCACACTAACAAATCCAACGCCTGTGAATCCACTTTTCGAATAAAAATCCTACCAAATCAGAACAAAGTGGTGAAGCTGTGCAAAATCGACGGCACATCACTCAAGCTAACGTTCTGCTTTGCTATAGTGGCCAAAAGAACTCATTTAGACACAAGGATGAGCCCGTTGTTTGAAGTTCGTTGGCGTTGCCTTTACACCTTATTTTTTAGTACCTGTTTGTTTGTGCTCAACGGCTGCAGCTCGGTAACGTTGCCTGACGACGCCCAAAAGAAGCTGAGCTACCACTTTGGGTATCAACAAGACTCACGTCTCGACCACTATTTTAAGCCCACCGAACATGGCCATGACCTCACCCGAGAGTCCGGTTTTCTGCCCTTGAATAAAGGCCACGACGCACTTCTGACCCGGTTGGCGTTGATCGAAACCGCACAGAAAAGCCTCGATCTCCAGTACTACATCTATCGTAACGATGAGACCAGCCAACTCCTCACCTGGCGTTTATACAAAGCCGCAGAGCGTGGCGTGCGGGTGAGGCTGCTGCTGGATGACATGCAGGCACGCAGCGACAAAGCCATGGCCTACCTCAATGCGCATCCGAACATCGAAATCCGCCTGTTTAATCCACATAAAAACCGTCACTCTCGTGGACTGAGTTTCCTGGGTGATTTCGACCGGCTGAATCAGCGTATGCATAATAAGTCTCTGACGGCCGACAACGTCGCCTCCATCGTCGGTGGGCGCAATATTGGCAATGAATATTTCTCTTACCTGTCGGATGTTGAGTTTGGTGATTTTGATGTGCTGCTGCATGGCAACACGGTCGAGCAGATTGCGGATCAATTCGACCTGTACTGGAACAGTGACTACGCCATTCCGATGGAGTGGATATATCCAGACGCCAGACCATACACGCCCGCAGAAGTGCAACAATGGCTCGACAAGACAAAAATTGCCGACAAGTTCTCTCTCGGCATCTACGACTTTACCCGATTGCCACTATACCATCAGCTACGTCAGGGCCATCTTCCTCTGCACTGGGGACCAGCGCAGCTGCTGTACGACGTTCCGAGCAAACTCGAAGGACAAGACAGCCAACTGGTATTACAGCTTAAATCTTTGCTGGCCGATGTGGAGCATTCTTTGATCCTGATTTCGCCTTATTTTGTCCCGACCGAGTCCGGCACCCAACAATTGATCAGGGCCGTGCAGTCTGGCAAAAACATCATCATCGTCACCAACTCACTGGCTTCTAACGATGTGTTTGCCGTGCATGGCTGGTATGCCAAATATCGTGAACAATTGGTAAAAGGCGGTGTTCAGCTTTGGGAAACCAAATCCACCAACAAACAAAATAACCGCTGGAGTATGACCGGCAGCAGTCGGTCCAGCTTGCACGCGAAGGTGATGTTGATGGATAACCAAAAACTGTTCGTTGGTTCTATGAATTGGGATCCACGCTCTGCCCTGCTGAACACGGAAATGGCCGTGGTACTCACACAACCAGAGTATGTCTCGCAACAGTCGGAGCAGTTTATTCAGTCGTTACCCGAGGTCGCCTATCAGGTGTTATGGCAGGACGGCGATATCGTCTGGCGTGACGCTGCAACCGAAACGTTGTACGCCAGTGAACCGGACGCCAGTCTCTGGCGACGCATCGGCGCCTGGTTTTCCGGAATTTTACCGATAGAAGATCAGCTTTAGCGGCTAAAAAAAAAGTATCCACCGGCATAGCCGGTGGTTTTTCATATGCGCCTATAAGGCTCTCCTACTGGCAGCGCCCTAGCAGGCGCGTAGTGATCTGACATTTGCATATGACTATTTCCTGCGGCCCGTAAACGGGCTACCTGAATACGGGATCGACAATTGCTCTCCCATTTTATCCTGTTCTAGTTGGTGCTTTATGTAACTTTGTATCTTGCCGGTGTTTTTTCCTACCGTATCGACATAATACCCTCGACACCAAAATTCTCGATTCCTGTACTTGAACTTCAAATCCCCAAATCGCTCATAGAGCATCAAGCTACTTTTTCCTTTCAAATACCCCATAAATGATGAAACACTCATCTTCGGTGGTATTTCTAAAAGCATATGAATATGATCTGCGCAGCATTCCGCTTCAATAATATTCACACTTTTCCATTCACATAGCTTTCTAAGTATCTCGCCTACTGCTCTTCGTTTCTCACCATAGAACACCTGCCTTCTGTACTTTGGTGCAAAAACCACATGATATTTACAATTCCATCGCGTGTGCGCTAAGCTCTTTTCGTCCCCCATTGGGACCCCCTTTCAATTCTTAATTAACTCTTGCAGTTGCCAGACCACAAGACGTTTTTATCAAATTGAAAGGGGTTATATAACTAACTTATAGCTGTAAGCTTTACGGAACCCCCAGCCTAGCTGGGGGTTTTCTCTATACAA